>NZ_JBFTND010000177.1:0-15807 GCF_056397305.1 Cupriavidus sp. 05N40 | reverse complement strand
ATGCGTAGCTTGTCCTGCCCGGCCAGCTTGATATGGCGGTTCTTCTGCACCAGGTCGATGATCTTCATGGCGTCGATCGGCGGATTCGGCAGGAACTGCATGCTGATGGCTGTCTCGCTGGCGTCGATCTTGCGCACGCCCAGCGGCACCGCGGCAATGCGCAGCCGGTGGGTCTCGATCAGCGCCTGCGCCTGCGCCGGCAGGCGGCCGAAGCGGTCRATCAGCTCTTCCTGGATATCGTCCACGCGCTCGGCCGTCTCGCAGTTGGCCAGGCGCTTGTACAGCGACAGGCGTTCGTGCACGTCGGTGCAGTAGTCGTTGGGCAGCAGCGCCGGCGTGCCGAGGTTGATCTCGGTGGTGGCCGCCAGCGGCGCCATCAGGTCAGGCTCCTTGCCCGCCTTGAGCGCTTTCACGGCCGCGTTGAGCATGTCGGTATAGAGCTGGAAGCCGATCTCGTGGATCTCGCCCGACTGCTTGTCGCCCAGCACTTCGCCCGCGCCGCGGATCTCCAGGTCGTGCATGGCCAGGTAGAAGCCCGAGCCCAGTTCTTCCATCTGCTGGATGGCTTCGAGCCGGCGCTGCGCCAGCTTGCTCAGGCCGTCCACGTCGTGCACCAGCATATAGGCGTAGGCCTGGTGGTGCGASCGGCCGACGCGCCCGCGCAGCTGGTGCAGCTGCGCCAGGCCGAACTTGTCCGAGCGATGGATCAGGATGGTATTGGCGGTCGGCACGTCGATGCCGGTCTCGATGATSGTGGTGCACAGCAGGATGTTGTCGCGCCGCGCGACGAAATCGCGCATCACGCGCTCCAGCTCGCGCTCGTGCATCTGCCCGTGCGCCACGGCGATACGTGCCTCCGGCACCRGCTCGGCCAGCTTGGCGCGCTTGTTCTCGATGGTCTCGACCTCGTTGTGCAGGAAGTAGACCTGGCCGCCGCGCTTGAGCTCGCGCAGGATGGCCTCGCGCAGCACGCCGTCTTCCTCGCGCCGCACGAAGGTCTTGATGGCCAGGCGCTTCTGCGGCGCGGTGGCGATCACGGAGAAGTCGCGCAGGCCCTCGAGCGCCATGCCCAGCGTGCGCGGGATCGGCGTGGCGGTGAGCGTCAGCACGTCCACCTCGGCGCGCAGGGTCTTGAGCGCTTCCTTCTGGCGCACGCCGAAGCGGTGTTCCTCGTCGATGATGACCAGGCCCAGGCGCTGGAAGCGCACGTCGTCGGACAGCATCTTGTGGGTGCCGATCACGATGTCGGCGGTGCCGTCGTTGATCATCTTGATGGCGCCGTCGATCTCCTTCTTGGTCTTGAAGCGCGACAGCTCCACGATGCGCACCGGCCATTCGGCGAAGCGGTCGGAGAGGTTCTGGAAGTGCTGCTCGGCCAGCAGCGTGGTGGGCGCCAGCATGGCCACCTGCTTGCCGCCCATCACCGCGACGAAGGCCGCGCGCAGCGCCACCTCGGTCTTGCCGAAGCCCACGTCGCCGCACACCAGGCGGTCCATCGGCTTGCCCGAGGTCATGTCGGCGATCACCGCGGAAATGGCCGCGGCCTGGTCGGGCGTTTCCTCGAAGCCGAAGCTCTCGGCGAACTTCTCGTAGTCCCTGGGCGAGAGCGGGAAGGCGTGGCCTTCGCGCAAGGCGCGGCGCGCGTACAGGTTGAGCAGCTCGGCCGCCGTATCGCGGATCTGCTGCGCGGCGCGGCGCTTGGCGCGGTCCCACTGGCCGGAGCCGAGCGAGTGCAGCGGCGCGGTGTCGGGATCGGCGCCGGAATAGCGCGAGATCACGTGCAGCTGGTGCACCGGCACATAGAGCTTGCTGCCCTTCTCATAGTCCAGGTGCAGGAACTCTTCGTTGCCCTGGCCCAGGTCGAGCGTCACCAGGCCCTGGTAGCGGCCGATGCCGTGCTCGCTGTGCACCACCGGGTCGCCGATCTTGAGCTCGGCGAGGTCGCGCACCATCGAGTCGACCGCGCTGGCCTGTTCCTGCTTGCGCCGCCCGGTGCGGCGCGCCACGCCCGCGTAGAGCTCGGCTTCGGTGACGAAGACCAGCGGCATGCCGCCATCGGCCGCGGGCAGGGCGAAGCCGCTCTGCAGCGGCGCCACCGCGATGGAGAAGGGAGAATCGCCGGCCAGGAAGGCGGCGAAGTCATCCACCGGCAGCGGGCGCAGGCCGCTTTCGCCGAACAGTTGCAGCAAGGTCTCGCGGCGGCCGGCGGAATCGGCGCACATCAGCACGCGCCGGTCTTTCTTCAGCAGCAGCGCTTCGAGGTTGACCAGCGGATCTTCCGCGCGCCGGTTGACCGACACATCGGGCAATGCCTCGGCCAGCGGCGCGGCGTCGGTGGCGCCGGCCTGCAGCACCAGGCGCGCCAGCGGCTTGGCGGCGGCGAAGAACTGCTCGTCGGAGAGGAACAGGGCCGCGGGTGCGAGCAGCGGGCGCTCGCGGTCATGCCGCATGAAGTTGTAGCGCTGCGTGGTGTCGGCCCAGAAGCGGCGGATGGCGTCGGGCACGTCGCCTACGAAGGCGAGCTGGCTGCCCTCGGGCAGGTAGTCGAACGCGGTCGCGGTTTGCTCGAAGAACAGCGGCAGGTAGTACTCGATGCCGGCCGACGGTACGCCGTTGCCGATGTCCTTGTAGATCGGCGACTTGGTCGGGTCGCCCTCGAATATCTCGCGCCAGCGGCCGCGGAACGCGGTGCGCGCGGCCTCGTCGAGCGGGAATTCCCGGCCCGGCAGCAGGCGCACTTCCTTGACCGGATACAGGCTGCGCTGCGTGTCCGGGTCGAACGCGCGGATGGTCTCGATCTCGTCGCCGAACAGGTCGATGCGGTAAGGCAGCGCCGAGCCCATCGGGTAGAGGTCGATCAGCCCGCCGCGCACGCTGTATTCGCCGGGCCGCATCACCGCGCTCACGTGCTCGTAGCCGGCCAGCGTGAACTGGGCCTTGAGCGCGTTTTCGTCAAGCCGCTCGCCCTGCTTGAAGAAGAAGGTATAGGCCGCCAGGAAGGCAGGTGGCGCCAGCCGGTAGAGCACGGTCTGCGCCGGCACCAGCATGATGTCGCACTGGCCGCCCTGGATATCGTGCAAGGTCGCCAGGCGCTCGGAGACCAGGTCCTGGTGCGGCGAAAAGCTGTCGTACGGCAAGGTTTCCCAGTCCGGCAGCAGCCGCACGCGCAGTTCCGGCGCGAACCAGGGGATTTCTTCGGCCAGGCGCTGGGCATCGGTCGCGTTGGCGCACACCACGGCCAGCATGGGCACGCGCTCGCGGTGCTGGCGGGCGTAGGCGGCCAGCGCCAGCGCATCGGCGGAGCCAGGCAGGCCGGCGACGGTATTGCGCTGGCCTGCCTTGACCAGGGGCAGGTTGGCGAAGGGGGCGGGGCGAATGGCTTCGGGCATCGGGTACGGACTGGCGGTTGGCGTGCTGCGCGCGCTGTAGGTGTTTGGGCCTGGACGGAAAACCGCACGCAATCATGCGAAAAAGGCGCGCACGAAAGAGACCAGGCATGAATGCGCGGCCACGCAACGGCAACGCCCCGCCGGCGTCGCGGGCGGGGGGTGGGCGGTGCATGCGCCGCCCGCAAAAGACAAACGGGCCGCACGCTTTCATCGGCTTTTATCGCCCGCTTGTCCGCGGGCGAAGGCCGTATTATAGAATGCGCACCGAATCCACGTTTCAAGAAGCACGTTTCCATCGCCGCGTTTCCACGGCCGCGCCTGCCTGCCCCCCGAGGGGGCGGAATCCGCCGGCCTTGCAGCGCGTCCTGTGCCCCGCACCCACCTTGCTCCTTGCGCTATCCGTGTCTGCCCGCCGTTTTGCCCTGATTCCCTGTGCCGGTACCGGCAGCCGCGCCGGCGGAAGCCTGCCCAAGCAATACCAGACCGTGGCCGGCAGGCCGATGATCTGGTACGCACTCGCCGCCTTTGCTGCCTGTGACGCCATCAGCGCCACCGCGCTGGTGCTGGCGCCCGACGACATGCCGCTGGAGTCGCGCTTCGGCGCCGATGCCTTTGCCGGCCTGCGCTTCGATACCGCCTTCGTGGGTGGCGATACGCGCCACGCGTCGGTGCTGGCTGGCCTGCATCACCTGGCGCAGCTTGGCGCGACCGATCGCGACTGGGTGCTGGTGCACGATGCCGCGCGTCCCGGACTCACGCCCGCCATGATTCACGCGCTGGTGCGCGCGGTGGAGGGCGAGGGCGGCGAGGAAGACGGCCCCGACGCCGCCATCGGCGGCATCCTGGCCGTGCCGGTGCCCGACACGCTCAAGCGCGCCAACCCGGCGCCCGGCCAGAGTGCGGTGGTGCGCATCGGCGCCACAGTCTCGCGCGAAGGCCTCTGGCAGGCGCAGACTCCGCAGATGTTCCGCATCGGCGTGCTGCGCCAGGCCCTGCAGGAGGCGCTGGCGGCCGGCGCGGTGGTGACCGACGAGGCCAGCGCCATCRAGCGGCTGGGCCTGCATCCGCGCCTGGTGAACGGTTCGCTGCGCAACTTCAAGGTGACCTATCCGGAAGATTTCGCGCTGGCCGAACTGCTGCTGGGCGATGCCGCCGCGGTCAAGTCCTGAACTGCATTGCCTGATCCCGAATCCCGAACTCGTCTTTTTCCTCAAGGAGTGACGCTTCCATGACCCCATTCGATATCCGCGTCGGCCAAGGCTACGACGTGCACGCACTGGTGCCCGGCCGCAAGCTCATCCTGGGTGGCGTGGACATTCCCCACGACCGCGGCCTGCTGGGGCATTCCGACGCGGACGCGCTGCTCCATGCCATCACCGATGCGCTGTTCGGCGCGGCCGGCCTGGGCGATATCGGCCGTCATTTCCCCGATACCGATGCGCGCTTTGCCGGCGCGGACAGCCGCGCGCTGCTGCGCGAGGCGGCCAGGCGCGTGCGCGAGGCCGGCTACGAGATCGGTAACGTGGATGCGACGGTGATTGCGCAGGCGCCCAAGCTGGCGCCGCATATCGGCGGCATGGTAGCTAACCTGGCCGAGGATCTCGAACTGCCCGCGTYGAGTTGCAACGTCAAGGCCAAGACCAACGAGAAGCTCGGTTTCGAAGGCCGTCAGGAAGGGATCGTGGCGCAGGCCGTGGTGCTGATCTGGCGCGGCGCGATCACGCCTTCGCAGGACTGAAGACGCGGCTCGGGGGAGGTCGCCTCCAGGGGCGCGCGGGTAGTGGCGGCGTTCAGCCCGCGGGCGCGGCGGCGCCTTCGGGCGGCACGGCGTAGATGTAGTCGATCAGCCCGGCCATCGGCCCCGAGCGCGCACCGGCCTCGGTGCGCTTGACGAAGCCCATCTGCTGGCACAGCTGGTTGGCCGATTTCATCTCCGGCATGGTACGCACCAGCAGCGCACCGGCGCCGATGTCGCGCGCGCGCTGGATGCATACCTGCATCAGCGTGCGGCCCAGGCCGAGTCCGCGGGCCTGCGGGCTGACCGCCAGCAGGCGTGCCTCGGGCAGGGCCAGCGTGATGGTGCTGCCGTCCAGCGCCTGCAGGGTGGCGCCCGGGTGGCAGAACAGCACCGCGCCGCTGACGCCGTGATCGGTCTCGGCCACCCACCATTCCATTTCCGATGTGTTTGCCGCCAGTACGGATTTCATGCCCTGCTGGAACGATGCACGGCAATCCTCCATGATATCCAGCTCGTACTGCCCGTAAGCCTGCTGGGTCACGGCGGCGATGTCGCCCCAGTCATGCACGGCGGCAAGCCGGTAGCGAAAGCGCGGGGAGGTATGCGAGGGGAGGGTGCTCATGGCGAAGGGGGGCGAAGGCTGTGACCTTGCTGGATTGTAGGCCCTTCGGAGCACAAATGCAGTCAGTGAATTACCGACTTGGCGCGTCGGCAACAAAAGCCGGCGCGGCGGGACGGCTAGCGCCGTCCCGCCCGTGGATGCTTACTCTGCAGCGATCACATTGGCGGCTGCCACGATCACGGCGGCGATGCGGCCCACGTCACGCAGTTGCTGCGCCGTCATGCCTTGCTCGTTCTTGAGCAGATGGTAGTGCGACTTCACGCAGAACTGGCACTTGCCGACGATGGACGCCGCCAGCGCGTACATTTCGAAGCGGCGCTTGTCCACGCCGCCGTGCGTGGCGTACGCGTTCATGCGCAGGCCCGCGGGCTGGCTGGCCAGGTCGGGATCGTCGGCCATCTCGATGTACGGATACCAGACATTGTTCATGCCCATCAGCGCGGCGGCGGTCAGCACCGCGTTGGTTTCCTCGGGCGAGAGCACGCCGGCGTTGCGGATCGCATCGACGAGCACGCGGCTCTTGGCGGCGAAGGCGGCGGCCAGGGCCACGGCCACGGCATCATTGCCCTCGAGCGAGGAGCGCACGATGGTGCCGTCGAGGTTCAGGCGGATATCCTTGGCGTAGTCAGGAATCAGGCCCTTAATCGTGCTGATGAATTCCATACAAATCTCCTATCGGTACGGGCTCAAAAAACCCGCCATGGCGGGTTTCGAGGCGCGGGCCGAAGCCCGCGCGCAGATCGCCGCRGGCCGCCGGCAATGCATCACCGGCAGCCTGCGCAGCATGCAAGCGGTGCGGCTGCTTACAGCGTGGCGCCACCAACGGCGCGGTTGCACGGGCACAGTTCGTCCGTTTGCAGGCCGTCCAGGATACGCAGGACTTCGTCCGGGTTGCGGCCGACGTTCAGGTTGTTCACCGAGACGTGCTGGATGACATTGYCGGGGTCGACGATGAAGGTAGCGCGCAGGGCGACGCCGGCAGCGTGGTCACGCACGCCCAGCTGGTCGATCAGCGAGCCGGTCACGTCGGCGAATTGCCACTGGTCCAGCTTGCTCAGGTCCTTGTGTTCGCGGCGCCATGCCAGCTTCACGAATTCGTTGTCGGTCGAGCCGCCCAGCACGATCGCGTCGCGGTCGGCGAAGTCGCCGTTGAGCTTGGCGAAGGCAACGATTTCGGTCGGGCACACGAAGGTGAAATCCTTCGGGTAGAAGTAAATGATCTTCCACTTGCCTTCGAACGACTTCTCGGTGATGTCTTCAAAGGCCGACTGGCCATTCTCTTCATGGTTGTTGAAACCCGGCTTGACACCGACGACGTGGAAGGCTTCGATCTTGTCACCAACGGTCTTCATAGACTGCTCCTGGATACGGTTGAAGAGAGACGCTCGCGCTGCCGGCCAGCCGGGGGGGCGGGCCGCAGCGCAACGAACATGGATTATGCGTCATCCCCGCAGGCTGGGCTAATTGATATTCTCAAAGAGCCCGATAGCCAGCGCGGGAAGTCCGCGCGACCGGCAGTGCGTGCCAGGCGAGTGCCGGCTGACGACGAATGCCACGAATGCCGGCAGACGATAGTGGCCGCCTGATATTGCGGCCCCGTGTCAGCCAGGGCGGGGGCGCGCCGCACGCGTCGCATCGACCCGCCCGCCAGGGGCGGCGTGCCGGAACCGGAAGTCTACTCCACCGGCGCGCGCGGCGGTTCAGGCGGTCTTGCCCGCCGGCGCCGCATAGACGTGCTGCCGGCCGGCGCGGAAGATCACCAGCGTGGCGACCAGCCCGCACGCCGCGGCGAACATCAGCCACAAGCCGGGCGCGGCCTTGTTGCCGGTGCTGTGGATCAGGTAGGTGGAGATCGCCGGCGTGAAGCCGCCGAACAGGGCCGTGGCCAGGCTGTACGCGAGCGAAAAGCCTGCCGTGCGCACCGCGGGCGGCATCACTTCGGTCAGCGTCACCACCATGGCGCCGTTATAGCTGCCGTAGAGGAAGGACAGCCACAGCTCCACCATCAGCAGGCGGCTGAACGACGGTTCTGCCACCAGCCACGACACCGCCGGGTAGGCCGTGACCAGCGTGGCGATGGTGAAGATGATCAGCAGGGGCTTGCGGCCCACGCGGTCCGACACGGCACCCATCAGCGGCAGCCAGATGAAGTTGGACAGGCCGATGCAGATGGTCACGACCAGGTTGTCGACATCGTCGAGCTTGAGCACGGTCTTGCCGAAGGTCGGCGTATAGGCCGTGATCATGTAGAACGACACGGTGGTCATCACCACCAGCAAGCAGCCGGCAACGATGATGCGCCAGTTCTCGGCCATCGAGCGGTAGATCTCGCTGATGCTGGGGCGATGCTTGCGCGTCTTGAACTCCTCGGTTTCCTCCAGCGAACGGCGGATCAGGAACAGGAAAGGCACGATCAGGCAGCCGATCAGGAACGGCACGCGCCAGCCCCATTCGCCCATCTGCTCGGGCGACAGCAGCGAGTGCAGTATCACGCCGAGCAGGCCGGCGAAGATCACCGCCACCTGCTGGCTGGCCGATTGCCAGGCCACGTAGAAGCCCTTCTTGCCGGGCTTGGCGATTTCGGCCAGGTAGACCGAGACGCCGCCCAGTTCCACGCCGGCCGAAAAGCCCTGCAGCAGGCGGCCCGCCAGCACCAGCAGCGGCGCGGCCACGCCGATCGAGGCATAGCCCGGCACGCAGGCGATCAGCAAGGTACCCAGCGCCATCAGCACCAGCGTCAGGATCAGGCCTTTGCGGCGGCCGTGATGATCGATATAGGCGCCCAGCACGATGGCGCCGAGCGGGCGCATCAGGAAGCCCGCGCCGAAGGTCGCGAGCGAAAGCATGAGCGAAGCGAACTCATTGCCGCTGGGGAAGAACGTCTTGGCGATGGCGGYGGCGTAGAAGCCGTACACCATGAAGTCGTACATTTCCAGGAAGTTGCCGCTGACGACACGGAACACGGTACGGAACCCGTGCTGCTGGGATGGGGAGCTTGACATGTGGCTGTCTCTCGCAGACGCCGCCGGTTGGTCCCGGTGGCTTGATTGTGGTGATGACGGTCAGCGTGGCGGAGGCACCGTTCCCGGGCTTTTGCCTTGTCCTGGGGCGGCCTCCGRCTGATGGCGGGAGTGTGCGCCGGGGCGCTGTCATTCCGCTGTCAAAGGGCTTTCAAACAGATATCAATGGCTGTCGAAAACCTGTCAATGCGAGAGCGGGGTGTGGGGAGCGCCACTTGTCGGGTGCCACAGGAGTCGGCTTCGCAAGCCCGTGCGCGCCCGCAAAAGCGAAAGGCCATCGCGCGGTGCCCAGGCGGGCGCCGCGCGATGGCCTTCGATATGCGCGCCGGAACGTTGGCGCGAAGTGGCGGGAACGAGCGCCTAGGCCCGCTTGAAGAAGGCGCTGACCACCAGCCCGGTGCGCGGGGGCGGGCGGTTGGCCAGCATCAGCCTGCCGCCGTTGCGTTGCAGTATCCGGTTGACGATCGACATCCCCAGGCCTGCACCCTTGGCTTCGCTGCGCGCGCCGTCGAGCCGGTAGAACGGCCGGGTCAGCAGCGGCAGTTGCGCCTCCGGCACGCCGCTGCCATTGTCGGCCACGGTCAGCACCGCTTCCTTGTCCTCGATGCGCGTGCTGATCTCGACCACGGCCACGCCGTTATCCTCGTCCTTGGCATAGCGCCGGGCGTTTTCCACCAGGTTGTCCAGGATGCGCTGCACTTCCATGCGGTTGGCGACGGCCATGACCGGCTCGCCGGCGCGCACATGCACGCGCACGTCGTCGTGCGCGCCGTAGACGCCCACCGCGTCCTGCACCAGCGCCGACAGGTCCACCGGCTCCACGGTTTCCAGCGCCGGCCGCGCATAGTTGAGGAACTGGCCGATGATGGCGTCCATCTGCTCGATGTCCGCGATCATGGCCTCGCGCGTGGAGTCGTCCACGGGCGACATCTCGGTCTCCAGCCGCAGCCGCGTGAGCGGGGTGCGCAGATCGTGCGAGATGCCGGCCAGCATGACCACGCGATCGTCGTCGAGCTGGCGCAGGTCGTGCACCATCTGGTTGAAGCTGTGATTGGCCAGCGCCACTTCGCTGGCGCCGTGCTCGGGCAACGTGGGCGGGTCGCCGCCGCCGCCGATGGCGCGCGCCGCGTTGGCCAGCCGCTTGAGCGGGTGGTTGACCAGCGAGGTGATGAAGGCGGCGCCGATGATCGACAGCAGCAGCGCGGCGATACTCCACCATAGCCACTGGATGCCTGGCACGCGTTCGAAGCGCTCGGGGCTGATCGCTACCCAGTAGTCATCGCCCTCGATCTCGAAGCTGACCCACACGCCGGGAATATCGTTGACGGTGGTGGCGAGGACGGTGTCCTCGCCGAGCCGGCCGCGGATCTCCTGCTGCACCAGCTGGGTCAGGAAGGGGTTCGTGGTCGGTACCGAGAAGTCGTCGTCTTTCTCGCGCGGGTAGACCTTGATGCCTTCGTTCTGCACCAGGTCGAGCAGCAGGAAGCGCCGCCGCGCGGGGTCGGAATAGAGCAGGGCAGCGCGCGTGAGCTTGACCACGCTGACCACCTGCATGGCAATCTGCTGGGCGCGCGGCGCGCGTTCGAAGAGCCGGTAGCTCTGGAACCAGATACCCAGCGAGAGGGCCAGCAGGAGGGCGATCAGCATGAAGGTTCGCCAGAATAGCGAACCGAACAGGCGCGTAGCCGTGCGGCTGAAAACAGTCGCCACGATCCCCGGCGCCTTACTTCACGCCATCGGGGATGAATACGTAGCCGAGGCCCCAGACCGTCTGGATGAAGCGCGGGTTGCCCGGGTCGGGCTCGATGAGCTTGCGCAGGCGGGAGATCTGCACGTCGAGGCTGCGGTCGAAGACTTCATACTCGCGGCCGCGCGCCATTTCCATGAGCTTTTCGCGCGACAGCGGCTGGCGCGGATGGCGGGCAAATACCTTGAGCACCGAGAATTCGCCGGTGGTCAGGGTGATTTCTTCGTCGTTCTTGGTCAGCGTGCGCGTGGCGAGGTTGAGCACGAAGTCGCCGAAGGCGAACGTTTCCGGCGTCTCCGACGGTGCGCCGGGCACTTCGGCCGGGCCCTTGCGGCGCAGCACCGCATGGATGCGTGCGATCAGCTCGCGCGGGTTGAACGGCTTGGGGAGGTAGTCGTCGGCGCCCATTTCGAGCCCGACGATGCGGTCGACGTCCTCGCCCTTGGCGGTGAGCATGATGATGGGCGTCTGGTCATTGGCGCCGCGCAGGCGGCGGCAGATCGACAGGCCGTCCTCGCCGGGCATCATCAGGTCGAGGACCAGCAGGTCGAAGCGCTCGCGCAACCACAGCTTGTTCATCGCGGTGGCGTTTTCCGCTACCAGTACCGTGAAGCCCTGTTCGCCAAGGTAACGGCGCAGCAGGTCGCGCAGACGGGGGTCGTCGTCTACGACGAGAATCTTGTGACTGGTATTTTCCATGGCGGTATCTTAGCGACAATCGCTTTCGGTCAAAATGGCTTAACAAAAGGTTACATACTTTACCGCGTGGTATGGCGGTGCGCATCCACCCTGCTTGTACACTGCCGCATACCGTTTCCGCAGCTGCCTCCGCGCGCGCTTTTTCTGCTCTGTTCGCGTGCTTTGTCAGCGCATTTCGCGGTTGCCTGCCAGGCTGGCAGGCAAGCCCCGACGGCGTGCGGCTGGATAACGGGATTTCCGGCTTCCGGCGGCCAGACGGCCGCTGTTTCAGAAGCTAAAACCGCTATTATCAATGAAAGTCACCCGCAAGCGCGCCGGGCAACTCCTTTATCATGCCGGCGCGACGGCAGTACTGCTGCTTGCCGCCGGCGCAGCGCTCCCCCAGTCGCCCGGCATCGCACATCTGCTGCCGGCACCGGGCCGGGCGGCTTCCCCCGTCGCTCCCATGCCCGCGGGCACTCCCAATGGCCTCGGCGCCCGCGACGGGTTTCCCCGCAACGACCGCGAGCGCCTGAACCAGGACGAGGCGCGCGCGCACGCCGGCAAGGCCCGCGCCGAGCGCAGCCTCAATGACCGCCTTCCGCGCACCTTGCCCAACGACAAGCTGTCGCCCGACGAGCGACGCAAGCTGCGCCAGAGCCTCTACGACCTCGGCAGGGAGATGTACCAGGGCGGCTGACGCCACTCTGGCATGAGCTTGCCACCATTCGTGGCAGCGGGGATATCGGCGTCCGTCCTACTTGGCCGGGTCCGGGCTTGCACGTGGCTGCCGGCCCCGGCGGCGCAACGCGCTCAGGGCAGGCCGGCGTGCGGCACTTCCACCTCGGTCATCAGGACATGGCCAAGGTGGGAGGCACGCCGCTGCGCCTCGTCGAAGTTCGGCGCCGCGGCGAGGAACAGGGTCCTGCCGTGCGGGCCACCCAGCGCGGCGGCAAAGACGCCCGTGCCGCAGGCGATTTCCTCGGCGATATGGCCGCCCGGCATGACCCGCAGCACGCGGTTGCCGATCGCATCCGCCACCCACAGCGCGCCTTCGGCATCCTGCGCGCAGCCGTCCGGTGCGACCCTGGCGCCGCCCAGGACCTGCGCCAGTTCGGTCCCGGCAGGCTGGCTGCCGAACAGCGCCCAGTCGCGCCGCGGGCCCAGCGAGCCATCGTCGTGCAGGTCGAAGGCCGATATGCGGTTGCCCAGGGTCTCGCCCACCACCAGCGTCTTGCCGTCCGGCGTGATCACCGAGCCATTGGGGAAGAACAGGCCATCCGCCACCACCGACACCGTGCCGTCCGGGTCGACGCGCGCCAGGCTGGCGGTGCGCATCGGCGCGCCGGCCATCAGGTCGAAGCCGAAATTGCCGACGTAAGCGCGGCCGTGCCGGTCGACCACCATGTCGTTGACGTGCCCGGTGGCGACGGCCGAGAGGTCGGCGTGCACCGCCAGGCTGCCATCGGGCTCGCGCCGCAGCAGCTTGCGGTCGCGCATGGAGACGATCAGCAGGCGCCCGTCCGGCAGCCAGCCAAGGCCSGACGGCTGCTGCGGCACCTCGGCGATCTGCTCCACGCTGCCGTCCAGGCTCACCGCGATCACCCGCTGGCTATAGAAGTCCGAGAGCCAGAGCCGGTCCTCATGCCAGCGTGGGCCTTCCAGGAAGGTGTGGCCCTCCGTCAGCACCGACAGTCTGCGTTGCGCCATGCGCGTCTCCTTTGTGATCTTTCGATCTTGTGATTGGTGTGCCTTTCATCCAATACGATTTACGGGGAGACCGCAAGCGCACCGCGCCCGGACAGCAAAGCGGGATCAGGCGCGCGGCTGGAAATGCCGCAGGAAATCGACGAACACCTCGGCCGCGAGCTGGGCGTCTTCGGCGGTGATGGTCTCCAGCGGATTGTGGCTGATGCCACCGTTGCCGCAGCGCACGAACAGCATGGCCACATCGGTGATGCGCTGCATCATCATGGCGTCGTGGCCGGCGCCCGAGGGCAGCTCGAACGCGTCCAGCCCGCGCTTCCTGAGCACGGCGCCGAACTGGTCCATCAGCCAGCGCGCGCAGGGCGCATTGTTGACCGGCGTCACCCGTTCGACCTCGGCGGCCAGGCCGCGGCGCGCCGCGATGGCCTGGATGCCGGCCAGGATGTCGGCGATGGCGGCTTCGCGGATGGCGTCCTCGCCGGCACGGATGTCCATCGAGAACACGCATTCGGCGGGAATGACGTTGCTGGACCCGTTCGGCACCTGCAACTGGCCGACGGTACCCACCAGCGTCGGCGCCTCGCCGCAGCGCCGCTCCACCAGCAGCACCATCTCGGCGGCGGCGGCGGCGGCATCCTTGCGCATGGTCATGGGCGTGGTGCCGGCGTGGCTGGCGAGGCCCTGCACGCGCACCTGGAAACGGCTGCTGCCGGCGATCTGCGTCACCACGCCGAGCGGCAGTTCGTGGTGGAGCAGGACCGGCCCCTGTTCGATATGGACTTCGACGAAGCCGTGCAGGGTGGCAGGGTCGACCGCAGCAGCCCGCAAGGCATCGGGGTCGCCCGCGCCCGGCAGGCCGGAGGTGGCCAGCGCTTCGCGCATCGTTACCCCATCGGTATCGCTGCGCTCCGGCAGGGCCGGGTCGAAGCGGCCGGCCAGCACGCTGCTGGCCAGGAAGCTGGTCTTGAAGCGCAGCCCTTCCTCCTCGGCAAAGGCCACCACGTCGAAGTGGTAGGGCAGGCGGATGCCGGCCGCGTTGAGCGCACCCGCCACGGCGACCGGCAGCAGGATGCCGAGCCGGCCGTCGTAGCGGCCGCCGTTGCGCACCGTGTCGAAGTGCGAACCCGTCATCAGCACGCGGGCCGCTTCGCCCGCGGCGGGATCGGCGGCGTAGCGGCCGATCACGTTGCCAATGGCGTCGATGCGCACCGCCATGCCGGCTTCGCGCATCCAGTCAGCCAGCTGGGCTTGCGCGGCGCGGTGGGCCGTGGTCAGGTAGGCGCAGGTCAGGCCGCCTTCCATGTCCGAGAAGCGCGCCAGCGCGGCGGCCTGGTCGAGGATGGCCTGGCCGAGCGACAGGCTGGCTTGCGGGGATTGGGCGGATTGGGCGGATTGGCTGGGTTGGGCCGATGGGGTCATGGCAGGCAGGGCAGGGGGAAGCGCAAATGGCCGCACGCCCTTGGGCGGGCAGCGCGGATCAGGACAATCAGATTCAGGATGATAGCGCCGGCGCGCCGGGGGCGGTGCCTAGCGGTTGAGCATCCACGTCTTCCATGCAATCCACAGCTTGCGCATGGGGGTGAGCGAGATGCGCTGGCCGAGCACCTGGAAGTCGCTGGCCTCGAGTTCGTCGAGCAGCGTCTGGCAGAGCGCGCCCATCACCAGGCCGGCGCGCTGGGCACGGCGGTCGGTGCGCGGCAGCAGGGCCAGCGCCTCGCGGTACAGCGTGCGCGCCTGGCCGGCCCGTTCGCGCATCAACGCCACGAAGCGGTCCGAATGCGTGCCCTGGGTGATCTCCGAGGCAGGCACCTGGAAGCGCTGCAGCGTGTTTACCGGCAGGTAGATGCGGCCGCGGCGCGCGTCCTCGCCCACGTCGCGCAGGATATCGACCATCTGCAGCGACAAGCCGAGCTTTTCGGCGAATTCGAGCGTGCGCGGATCCTGGTAGCCGAGCATGCGCGCGCTCATGGTCCCGACCACGCCGGCCACGCAATGGCAATAGCGCGCCAGCGCGATGTCGTCGAGGTAGCGGGACTGGGTCAGGTCCATCTCCATGCCTTCGAGCACCTCGCCGAACATGGCCTGCGTCAGGCCGCTGGCCTGCAGGTGCGGCTGCAGCGCCTTGGTCACCGGGTGGGTGGGGGCGCCCCTGAACATCTGGCCGAGTTCGTTGCGCCACCAGGCAAGCTGCTGGTGCGCCACGCTTTCATCGTGGGTGTCATCGACGACCAGGCTGAGTTCCTTGCACCAGGCAAAGAGCGCGGTCATCGCCTGCCGCCGCGCGGGGGGCAGGAACAGGAGGCTGTAGTACAGGCTGGAGCCGCTCGCGGCGGCTTTTTCTTGGCAATACTGATCGGGCGTCACGCCGTTCTCGGGTCGGTGAAGTGGGGCATTCCGCGGTGCGCGGCGGGGTCCGCGCGGGCGACGCGGCGGATTGTAGCACTGCGCTCGCGCGGCCCGCGCCGCCGCCGCCGCGGGTGCAGCGGATGCAGCGAGGGGCCGGAACGCGCGCAAGGTCTCGCCCGGACACGGCTGCGGCATTTCGCCACTGGAGCCAGGCTGCGGCCTGGCGCCTGTGCTTTCTGCGCCCGGCCGGCCGGTCCGCGGGCGCTTTTGGCTGTGTCCGTCGCGGATGGCAATTTGACGCATCCGGGTCAGCCCCGCTATATTACTGACCGACGAGTTATTAAATTCGCCATCGTCCCGTGCATAGCCCGCAGTCCCACCGCGCAGTCCCACCGATCTCACGCTTAACTCATGCCAGTGCCTTGTCCCAGGCCGGATGTTGCGGCCGTCGATGTGCTTTTCCCATCGCTTCCTGATGTTGCCAGGCCCGCTTCCGGGACTGGCGGGCTGCGCATGCCCGGACGGGTCACCACGCTGGCGCTGGCCTGCCTGCTTTGCCT
>NZ_JBFTND010000176.1:0-33784 GCF_056397305.1 Cupriavidus sp. 05N40 | reverse complement strand
GTCTTGCGTCCCGTCGCAATCGCTCGCGCCGCCTTCCCCCTCGTCTTCCTCACCTGGCCCGCAGATTCCTGCATGCCAGGCTGCAACGCCCCAATCGTGTCATGAGCCGTCAATGCCCGATTGCGCATCGGAAGATGCCTGTATTTAGAAATGTGAAGATATGTAAGGCGACGGCGGATTATTTTCGGGAATGCGGAGTCATGGCGACGGAGCAGAGTTTTTTCCGGCCGCCGCTTTGTGTAAGCAAATATTGGCTTGAGAAATGAGAATTACTATTATCGGAACCGGCTATGTGGGGCTTGTGACAGGTACCTGCCTGGCCGAATTGGGAAACAATGTTTTCTGCCTTGACGTAGACGCCAAGAAAATCGATTTGCTGAACGGTGGCGGGGTGCCCATCTACGAACCGGGTCTCAAGGCCCTGATCGACCGGAACCGCGCGGCAGGCCGACTCAAATTCTCGACGGACGTGGCCGCCAGCGTGGCCCATGGCGAAATCCAGTTCATCGCCGTCGGCACGCCGCCGGACGAAGACGGCTCGGCCGACCTGAAATACGTCATCGAGGCCGCCCGCAATATCGGCCGCCACATGGACGCGTTCAAGGTGATCGTCGACAAGTCGACGGTGCCGGTCGGTACCGCCGACAAGGTCAAGGCCGCGATCGCGGAAGAGCTGGCGAAGCGCGAAGCGTCCCATCTCGGCTGCGCGGTCGTCTCCAATCCGGAGTTCCTGAAGGAAGGCGCGGCCGTCGAGGACTTCATGCGTCCCGACCGTATCGTGGTTGGCGTGTCGGCCGACGAGGCCGGCGACAAGGCAAAGGCGATGATGCGTACGCTGTATGCCCCGTTCAACCGGAACCATGAACGCATGTATTTCATGGACGTGCGTTCGGCGGAGTTCACCAAGTATGCGGCCAACGCCATGCTGGCCACCCGCATCAGCTTCATGAACGAGCTGGCGAATCTCGCCGACCGCGTCGGCGCGGACATCGAACTGGTGCGCCAGGGCATCGGCTCCGACCCCCGCATCGGCTATAGCTTCCTGTACGCCGGCATCGGCTACGGCGGCTCGTGTTTCCCGAAGGACGTGCAGGCGCTGGCGAGGACGGCGGCGCAGTTCGGCCAGTCGATGCATGTGCTGGACGCCGTCGAGCAGGTCAACGAGGCGCAGAAGCGCGTGCTGATCGACAAGATCCTGGCGCGTTTCGGCAACGATCTCGCGGGCAAGCGCTTTGCCATCTGGGGCCTGGCGTTCAAGCCGGAAACCGACGACATGCGCGAGGCGCCGAGCCGCATCATCATCCGGGAACTGCTCGAGCGCGGCGCCGTGGTGCACGCGCACGACCCGGTGGCCACCGAGGAGGCGCGCCGCGTGCTGGCCCAGGACCTGGCCGATATGCCGGAGGCCTTGCCGCACCTGCATTTCGCCGACCAGCCCGAGGCCGCCCTGGACGGCGTCGATGCGCTGGTGATCGTCACCGAGTGGAAGGCGTTCCGCAGCCCCGACTTCGAGGCCATGCGCAGCGAAATGAAGACCCCCCTGATTTTCGATGGCCGCAATCTGTTCGACCCGACTTCGATGAAGAAACAGGGCTTCGAATATTTCGGTATCGGCCGCTCCTAGAACAAAGTCTTGAACATGCGAAATTACAATTCCCGCCAGCGTATCCTGGTGACCGGTGGCGCCGGCTTCCTCGGCTCGCATCTTTGCGATCGGCTGATCGAGCAGGGCAACGAAGTGCTGTGCGTCGACAACCTGTTCACGGGCGCCAAGCAGAACATCGAACACCTGCTCGGCAATCCGCGCTTCGAGTTCATGCGCCACGACGTGACCTTCCCGCTGTTCGTGGAAGTGGACCAGATCTACAACCTGGCTTGCCCGGCCTCGCCCGTGCATTACCAGCACGATCCGGTGCAGACCACCAAGACCTCGGTCCACGGCGCCATCAACATGCTGGGCCTGGCCAAGCGGCTCGGTGCCAAGATCTTCCAGGCCTCCACCAGCGAGGTCTACGGCGACCCGGTCGTGCATCCGCAACCCGAGGCATACTGGGGCAATGTGAACCCCATCGGCATCCGCTCCTGCTACGACGAAGGCAAGCGCTGCGCCGAAACCCTGTTCTTCGACTACTACCGCCAGCACGGCCTGGAGATCAAGGTCGCGCGGATCTTCAATACCTACGGCCCGCGCATGCACCAGAACGATGGCCGCGTGGTGTCGAACTTCATCATGCAGGCCTTGCGTGGCGAGCCGATCACCGTGTTCGGCGAAGGCAAGCAAACGCGTTCGTTCTGTTTCGTCGATGACCTGATCGACGGCTTCGTCGCCATGATGGACACGCCGAAGGAATTCACTGGCCCGATGAACCTGGGCAACCCGCACGAGATGACGATGCTCGAGCTGGCGACCCACGTAATCGAGCTGACCGGCTCTCGCTCGACCATCGAGTTCAAGCCGCTGCCGGCCGACGATCCCACGCAACGCCGCCCCGACACCCGCCTTGCCGAGGAAGTGATCGGCTGGAATCCTTCGGTGCATTTCCGCGACGGACTTGCCAAGACGGTCGATTACTTCAAGCGCTTTGTTTAAGCGCCCCAGATCATATTCGGAAGAGATACGCAATGTTTGATAACAAGTCTATTTTGATCACGGGCGGTACGGGCTCGTTTGGCAAGAAGTACGCGCGCACCATTCTCGGTCGCTACAAGCCCAAGCGCCTGGTGATTTATTCGCGCGACGAACTCAAGCAGTTCGAGATGCAGCAGGAGATCGACGCGCCGCCGATGCGCTACTTCATCGGTGACGTTCGCGATGGCGAGCGCCTCTCGCAGGCCATGCGCGGGATCGACTACGTCATTCACGCCGCCGCGCTCAAGCAGGTGCCGGCCGCGGAATACAACCCGCTCGAGTGCATCAAGACCAATATCCACGGCGCCGAGAACGTCATCAACGCGGCGATCGCCAATAACGTCCACAAGGTGATCGCGCTGTCGACCGACAAGGCCGCCAACCCGATCAACCTCTACGGCGCGACCAAGCTGGCGTCGGACAAGCTGTTCGTCGCGGCCAACAATATGGTCGGTGCCAACCAGACCTCGTTCGCGGTGGTGCGCTACGGCAACGTGGTTGGCTCGCGCGGCTCGGTGGTTCCGTTCTTCGAGCAACTGCTGGCCAAGGGCGAGAAGGAATTGCCGATCACGCACGCGGACATGACCCGCTTCTGGATCAGCCTGCAGGACGGCGTCGATTTCGTGCTGAAGAATTTCGAGCGCATGCATGGCGGCGAGATCTTCGTGCCGAAGATCCCTTCGATCCGCATTACCGACCTGGCCGAAGCGGTTGCGCCTGGCGTGGCCACCCGCGTGATCGGCATCCGCCCCGGCGAGAAGCTGCACGAGATCATGTGCCCGGCCGACGACTCCCACCTGACGCTCGAGTTCAAGGACCACTATGTCCTGCGCCCGACCATCAAGTTCCATCACTCGGACATCGACTACACCGTCAATGCGCTGGGCGAGACGGGCACGCGCGTCAGCCAGGGCTTCGAGTACAACTCCGGCAACAACCCGCATTTCCTCACCCCGGAGGAAATCCGCGACTTCAACGCCAAGGCGATGGCATGATTCCCTACGGCCGGCAAGACATCTCGGCAGACGACATCGAGGCGGTGGTTGCCGTCCTGAAGTCCGATTTCCTGACGCAGGGCCCGGCGGTGCCGGCTTTCGAGGCTGCTGTCGCGGCCTATGTCGGCGGCGGGCACGCGGTCGCCGTCAACAGCGCGACTTCCGCCTTGCACATCGCCTGCATGGCGCTTGGCGTGGGACCCGGCGACACGGTCTGGACTACGCCGAATACCTTTGTCGCGTCGGCCAACTGCGCGCGCTACTGCGGTGCCTGTGTCGACTTCGTCGACATCGATGCGCGCACCTATAACATGTGCGCCGATGCGCTCGCGGCCAAGCTCAAGGAGGCCGCGGCGCGCGACGCCCTGCCCAAGGTGGTGATCCCTGTCGCCTTCGCCGGCCAGTCCTGCGACATGAAGGCTATCCGCGCGCTGGGCGACGAGTATGGCTTCGCCATCATCGAGGATGCTTCCCACGCCATCGGCGGGCGCTACCTGGACAAGCCGATCGGATGTGGCGACTACGCCGACATCACCGTCTTCAGCTTCCATCCGGTCAAGGTCATCACGACCGCCGAAGGCGGCCTGTGCATGACCCGCCGGGCCGACCTGGCCGAGGCGATGCGCAAGGCGCGTTCGCACGGCATCACGCGCGATCCGGCCGAGATGACGGGGCCTGCCGACGGCGCGTGGTACTACCAGCAGATCGCGCTGGGCTACAACTACCGCATGACCGACATGCAGGCGGCGCTCGGTGTCAGCCAGATGCATCGCCTGGACGCCTTCGTGGCGCGGCGCCACCAGATCGCGCACCGCTACGGCGAGCTGCTGGCCGGGGCGGCGCTGACCGTGCCCTTCCAGCATCCCGACGGCCTGTCCGGCCTGCACCTGTACCCCGTGGTGCTGCACGACGCCACGCGCCGCAAGGCCGTGTTCGACGCGCTGCGGGCCGCCGGCATCCACGTCAACGTGCACTACATCCCGGTCCATACGCAGCCGTACTACCGCGAGCTTGGTTTCAAGCCGGGCGATTTTCCCAAGGCCGAGGCGTACTACGCCGGCGCGATCAGCCTGCCGATGTTCCCGGGGCTGAGCGACCAGCAACAAGAGTACGTCACCTCCACCCTGCGCGGGATCCTTGCATGAAGCTGGCACTGGGAACCGTGCAGTTCGGGTTGCCCTACGGCATCACGAATACCGCGGGGCAGGTCTCCGAAGACGAGGTGGTACGCATCCTGCGCCGCGCCCGCGAGCTTGGGCTGGCGGTGCTGGATACGGCAGCGGCATACGGCCAGAGCGAAAGCGTGCTGGGCCGCCGCGGCGGCGAGGCGCACGCCTTCCGGCTCTATACCAAGACGCTGCCGCTCGGCGGGGCGGCGGCGGATGCTGCCGCGGTCCGGCGCGTGGTGCAGGGCGTGCACGATTCCCTGCGCAATCTCGGCGTCGGTCGCCTGGACGGCCTGCTGGTGCATCACGCCGGCGACCTGCTGGGCGAGGGCGGGCAGGACCTGTACACCGCGCTGCAGGCGCTCAAGGCGCAAGGGCTGGTCGAGCGTCTTGGCGTATCGGTCTACAGCGTCGAAGAAGCGCGCGCCGCGACGCAGCGTTTCGGCATCGACGCCATGCAGTTGCCGCTCAATGTCCTTGACCAGTCTTTCACCGCCTCCGGCGAACTGACGCGCCTCAAGGCAGCCGGCGTGGAGATCCACACGCGCTCGGCGTTCCTCCAGGGAGTCCTGTTGTCCGAGCAGCTGCCGGCATTCCTGCAAGCGCTGGCGCCTGGCTTTGACCGCTTCCGGGCAATATGCAGGGAGGCTGGCGCGAGCCAGCTCGAAGGCAGCCTCGCGTTCCTGCGCCAGCAAGGCGCGATCGACCACGTCGTGGTCGGCGTGCTCGACCAGGGTCAGCTCGAACAGATCGCCGCGGCATGGGAGCGTAGCGCGGCCTGTCTCTCCCTTGATTTCGCAGAATGCAATATGGCGCCGTCGGCGGCTGTCACGCCGTCGAACTGGCCCGCGCTGAAGAAGGAGCACCAATGACCGTGATGGCACTGCTGCAAGCGCGCACGAGCTCGACGCGCCTGCCGGGCAAGGTCCTGAAGCCGTTGCTCGGCGAGCCGATGATCCTGCGCCAGATCGAACGCCTGCGGCGCGCCCGCACCATCGACCGGCTGATGGTAGTCACCAGCGACAGCCCCTCCGACGACGCGCTCGCTGCTTGCTGCGCCGAGGCCGGCGTGGATGTGTTCCGCGGCAGCCTCGACGATGTGCTGGACCGCTTCTACTCGGCGGTGAAGAACATCCGGCCCGAGCACGTGGTGCGGCTGACCGCCGACTGCCCGCTGACCGACCATGAAGTGATCGACGCGGTTGTCGATTTCTATCGCGACGGCGGCTACGACTACGCCAGCAACGTTTTGCCCCCCACCTATCCCGACGGGCTGGATGTGGAGGTGTTCCGCTTCAGCGTGCTCGAGACGATCTGGCGCGAAGCCAGCCTGCCTTCGCAGCGCGAGCATGTGACCTCCTTCATCTACCAGCATCCGGAGCGCTTCCGGCTGGGCGGCCTCACGCGCGAAAAGGATCTGTCGTCGCTGCGCTGGACCGTGGACGAGCCCGCCGACCTGGTATTCGTCGAGGCGGTCTACGAGGCGCTGTACCGTGACACCCCCGGCTTCCTGATGGCCGACGTGCTGCAACTGATGGCGCGGCGGCCCGAGCTGCTGGAGATCAACTCCGGCCAGGTCCGCAACGCGGGCTACCTGAAATCTCTTGTGCAAGACGACCAACAACCTCGAAGGGTCTGAACATCATGTCGCAACGCTACCAACAGTCCGAAGCCTTGCTCGAGCGCGCCTTGCGCACCATTCCGCTCGGCTCGCAGACGTTCAGCAAGAGCCGCACGCAATACCCGTTCGGCGTTTCGCCGTATTTCATCGAACGCGGCCGCGGCAGCCACGTGTGGGACGTCGACGGCAACGAGTACGTCGACATGATCAGTGGCCTGTGCGCGTTGACGCTGGGCTACAGCGACCCTGACGTCGACGCCGCGGTCAAGGCCCAGCTGGAGGACGGCATCATCTTCTCGCTGCCGCACCGCCTCGAGATGGAAGTCGCCGAGCAACTGGTGTCGATGGTCCCCTGCGCGGAGAAGGTCCGCTTCGGCAAGAACGGTTCCGACGCCACCGCCGGCGCCGTGCGCGTGGCGCGCGCTTTCACCGGCCGCGATCACGTGGCGGTGTGCGGCTATCACGGCTGGCAGGACTGGTATATCGGCACCACCGCGCGCAACCGCGGCGTGCCGCAGGCCACGCGCGACCTGTCGCATTCCTGGGCATACAACGACATCGCCAGCCTCGACGCCATCTTCAAGGCGCATCCGGACCAGGTTGCCGCCGTCATCCTCGAGCCGATGAACGTGGTCGAGCCGGCCCCGGGTTTCCTGCAGGCAGTCAAGGAACTGGCGCACAAGCACGGCGCGTTGCTGGTGTTCGACGAAACCATCACGGGTTTCCGCTATGCCAACGGCGGTGCCCAGCAGCTGTTCGGCGTGACCCCCGACCTGGCCACCTTCGGCAAGGGCCTGGCCAATGGCTACCCGGTTTCCGCCGTCGCGGGCCGCGCCGATGTCATGCAGTTGATGGAGGAGATCTTCTTCTCGTTCACGTTCGGCGGCGAAACGCTGTCGCTGGCGGCAGCACTTGCCACCATGAAGAAGCTCGAGCGCGAGCCGGTCACCGCCACCCTGGCCCGCCAGGGACAGGTCGTGATCGACGGCCTGCGCCAGCGCATCGCCGCGCTGGGCGCCGACGATTTCCTCTCGGTTTCCGGGCATCCGAGCTGGAGCTTCCTGCTGATCAAGGACACTGCGCGCTACCCGATGTGGCACCTCAAGACCCTGTTCATGCAGGAGATGCTGGCCCAGGGCGTCCTCACCTTCGGCACGCACAACATTGGCTACAAGCATACCGACGCGGACATCGCCAAGCTGTTCTCCGCCTACGACCATACCCTGCCGATGCTGGTCCAGGCAGTGCGCGATGGCGGCATCGAGCAGATGCTGAAGTGCGCTCCGCTCGAGCCGCTGTTCAAGGTGCGCTGATTGCCATGAAGGTTGCGATTCGCGCCGACGCTTCCGTGCAGATCGGGTCGGGCCACGCCATGCGTTGCCTGACGCTTGCCGATGTCCTGCGCGCGCGCGGGGCCGAAGTGCGTTTCGTCAGCCGTGCGCACCAGGGCGGCGCGCAAGCACTGCTCGAACAGCGCGGCTACGCATGCCATGTGCTGCCTCCGGCAACGCTGGCGGCGCCGGCCGGCGACCTGGCCCACAGCGCGTGGCTGGGCGTCGCCTGGGAAACGGATCTCGAGCAAAGCGCCGCGGCCCTGGCGGGCTGGTCGCCCGACTGGCTGGTGGTTGACCACTATGGCATCGACTGGCGCTGGGAGCAGGCGATGCGCAGCCATGCGCCGCGCATCATGGCCATCGATGACGTCGCCGACCGGCGCCACGATTGCGACCTCCTGCTCGACCAGAATTACTACAGCGACATGGACCAGCGCTACGCCGCGCTGGTGCCGCCGCACTGCACCTGCCTGCTGGGCCCCGGCTACGCCCTGCTGCGGCCGGAATTCACCGCCGCGGCCAGCGCGCTGCACCGCGAGGAAGGCCCCGTCAGGCGCATCCTGCTCTTCATGGGCGGGATGGACCAGGACAACGCCACCGGCACCGCGCTGCTCGGCCTGCAAGACGCCGCGCGCGATGGTGTCGCCATCGATGTGGTGCTGGGCGCGGCCGCTCCGCACCGCGAACAGGTTCGGGCCCTGTGTGGCAGCATGCCGAACACGCACTTGCATGTGCAGGTGGACAATATGGCCGAGCTGATGGCACGGGCAGACTTGGCTATCGGCGCCTGCGGCTCCGCCACCTGGGAGCGCTGTTTGCTCGGCCTGCCGACGATCGCCATCGTGCTGGCCGACAACCAGCGCAAATCGGCCGGCGACCTGGCGGCGGCAGGCTACATCGTCAGCCTGGGCGACGTCGCGTCAGTCACGCCGGAAGCCGTCGGCCAGGCGGTGGCGGCACTGAGCGCGGATGCGGCCGCCCGCATGGGCTTGTCCCGCCGCAGCCGCGAACTGGCCGGGCGCCATCCCAAGACCGCGGCCGACCTGATCTGCGAAGGCATGCCCCATGCATAGATTCGAGGACTGCGAGCTGCGCCCGATCCGTCCGGGCGACAAGGATATCTTGCTGGCCTGGCGCAACAGCGAGCCGGTGCGCAGCAATATGTACACGGACCACCTGATCAGGCCCGAGGAGCATGAGCGCTGGTTCGCCTCGGCGCTGCAGCATCCGAGCGCATCGTTCATGGTGTTCGCGCTGCAAGGCGTGCCGGTCGGGTTCAGCTCGTTTACCGGCATCAGCCGCGAACACCAGCGCTGCACCTGGGGCTTCTACCTGGGCGAGCAGAACCTGCCGAAAGGCACCGGCTCGGCGCTCGGCTATCTGTCGCTGGCCCATGCGTTCGACACGCTGGGCATGTACAAGCTGGCCTCGGAGGCGTTCGCCTTCAACCAGGGTTCGGTGGGCCTGCATCRCAAGCTCGGCTTCCGGGAAGAGGGCCACCTCGTCGAGCACTACGTGAAACAAGGCCGGCGCGAGGACATCCTCTGCTTCGCCAAATTCAGCAATCAATGGGAGAGTGACCGGCAGACGCTGCGCGCGCTGTGTTTCTCGCCCGAAGGAGCATCGAAATGACGATCAATATCGGCGGACGCCTCATCGGCCGCGAGCACGAGCCATTCCTGATCGCGGAAATGTCCGGCAACCATAACCAGTCGCTCGACCGCGCACTGGAAATCGTCGATGCCGCGGCTGCGTCCGGCGCGCATGCGCTGAAGATCCAGACCTACACGGCCGACACCATGACGCTGGATATCCGGGAGCGCGAGTTCTTCATCTCGGATCCCAAGAGCCTGTGGAAGGGCAAGTCCCTCTATGAGCTGTACCACGAGGCGCATACGCCGTGGGAATGGCACAAGGCCATCTTCGAGCGCGCGCGCGGGCACGGCATGATTCCGTTCAGCACGCCGTTCGACGACAGCGCGGTCGATTTCCTCGAAGGGCTCGATGCCGCCGTCTACAAGATCGCATCGTTCGAGAACACCGACATTCCGCTGATCCGCAAGGTGGCGCGGACCGGCAAGCCGATGATCATCTCCATCGGCATGGCCAGCATCGCCGAGCTCGACCTGAGCGTGCGCGCGGCGCGCGAGGCGGGCTGCAAGGAACTGATCCTGCTGAAGTGCACCAGCACCTATCCGGCCTCGCCGGAGAATACGAATATCCGCACGATTCCCCATATGCGGGAGCTGTTCGGCTGCGAGGTGGGACTGTCGGACCACACCATGGGCGTGGGCGTGTCGGTGGCGAGCATCGCCATGGGCGCAGCCGTGATCGAGAAGCACTTCACGCTGGATCGCGCCGACGGCGGCGTGGATTCGACGTTCTCGCTCGAGCCTGCCGAATTCAAGTCGCTGGTGGTGGAAACGCGCCGTGCGTGGCAAGCCCTTGGCGGCGTCAGCTACGGCCCCACCGAAGCGGAGCAGAAATCGCTGGTGTTCCGCCGCTCGCTCTACATCACGCGCGATCTCAAGGCCGGCGACGTACTCGATGTGTCCAGCGTGCGTGCCATCCGCCCGGGCTTCGGCCTCGCGCCGCGGCACCTCGACCAGGTGCTCGGCCGTGCCGTGAAGCGGGACATCAGCCGCGGGACGCCGCTTGCATGGGACCTGCTCGCCTGAGCCCGGTCMTTCCCTGTCTTGCCGAGCCTGTCTCGTTTGGCCCCATAACTATTACTATATGCGTCTCGGTTTCGCCACAATTTACGCTTATCGCCCGCACGTCGAGCACGTCTACTTTCTCTCGTCGATGATGCAGGCGCGCGGGCACGAGGTGTTCTACCTCAGTTGCGACAGCGCGCTGTCGGAGTGCTACACGCGCGAGCTGCGCGACGATTCCAGCGCGGCCAAGGAATGCCTGAAATGCACGATGGGCGGGATTCGCTCGTTTGCACCCGGGGTCGATTCGATGCGCCGTTATCGTGATCCCGCGGGTGCCGCGGCAGCCGCGGCGCCCGCCCAGCAGTGGGGTTTTTCGGGTGCTTGCACCATCTTGCGTACCGAAAGCCAGTCCGACAAGCAGACCGGGGAATTCCACGCGCTGCACCAGCGGCTCGCCACCGGCTCGGCCGAAGCCTTCGCCGCGGCCTGCCGCTGGATCGAGGAGCGCAAGCTCGACGGGATCATCTGCTTCAACGGCCGCATGGAAGGGCCGCGCGCGTTGCTGGAAGCCGCCAAGGCCAAGGGCATTCCGTTCATCTCGGTGGAACGCACCTGGTTCGGCGACGGGCTCCTGCTGATCCCTGACCAGAATTGCCTGGCGCTCGACGAAGTGGGCCGCGTGGTTGCCGCGTACAAGGACAAGCCGCTCACCGAGCCGCAGGCGCGCGTCGTGGCTTCGCTGCTCGCGGCCCGCTTCCTGCGCACCAATACGCTGGCGCACCAAATGGCCCAACCAGATCGCCGCGCTGGATTTCCTGTTCGACCATCTCGAAGTGGATCCGGCCAGCTGCATCTTGCGCTGCCACCCGAACTGGGGCGAGAAGATCGGCCTGCGGGACGGCGGCCTTGCCGAGCGCATGTACACCGAGTGGGCGCAGCGGCGCGGCGTGCATATCATCGGCAGCAAGGAGCGGGCGAACACCCTCGGCCTGATCGCCCAGGCCGATGCCGTGGTGGTCAACGGCGGCAGCGCCGCCTTCGAGGCCGGCGCGCTGGGCAAGCAGGTCATCGCGCTCGGCACTTCGATCTACCAGACCGCCGGCTTCCAGATCCAGCTCTATGGTCCTGAAGATGCGCCCAATCTGGCCATGGTCGGGCAGCAGACGCCGGACGAGATCGCGCGGCAGGTTCTGCGCTTTGCCTACACGTTCAATTTCCGCTTCAACCAGTACGTGGACGACATCCGCGCCAGGACGACCACGCAGTATGCGTACAATCCGGAACCGGACGCCACGCGGCTCGAGCGCCTGCTGCGCACCCGCCGCATCGAGGCGGACGATGCGCAAGTCGCATCGGATACCATCGGCGAGGACCGTGTTCTCAAACTGCTGCACGAGCGGCGCTGGGAGGAATTGCGCGAAGCGCAGAAGCCGATTCCGCAGAACTACCGTGCGGTGCATCGCCGCGGCGTGTTCCGCTACCTGGACGCGATCCGCGAGCGCATGCCGATCGGCGATAGATAAGCCCGGCCGGAGCTACCGCGGAAAGTATGCGAGATGCGTTGGTTTCGCATTTTCATATGCTCCTTGGCCGGGTTACCGGCGGAGGGATAAATGGAAGTGTGGCAGCAGCGAAGAGTAATTCACGGCGAACCCGGCGAATTTCCCTGGGACTGTTTCGGAGTGCCCCAGTACGGCTGAGTCGTCTTGGGGAGCATTACCTGCCCGATCTAAGTATGGCCCTGGTTGCCTGCGAGGGAGTCAATATCGTGACATCTCATGAGCCATAAGCGAAATCTCGGAACCACGTGCCTGAACGGATTTGCGGCCGTATTGATGATGTGTCGCATGTTCGCGTACGCCAAAGTGCTCGATGTGGAGCAGTTTGGCGTTCTCAGCATCGGTTTGCTGATTTCCGCTTCGCTCGGCATGGTCAATGCGTTCGGCCTCTATTTGCTGATGCAAAGGGACATGCCGCGATTGTTCGCCGCTGGTCGTGTCACCCGCGGCATGGTGCTGATGGGGAAAGTCTCGCTCGTTACCATCGCTTCGGCCATCCCGCTCATTGCTCTGAGTTGGACGGGCGTCTCTCTCGCGGGAGGCGCCGGGATGTTGTTGGCCCTTGCGACGCTCCATGGTTTGAGTAATCAGCTGTTTGGCGTGATCTCTACGGAAAGCAAGAGCCGTTTGCGGCAAGTCGAGTTTGCCGTCACATTGTTCGGCCGCAGCTGCCTCGTCTCGATAGCGGGTTTCTGCGCCGCGTTGATGTGGGATAGCGCAGAGGCGGTCCTGGCGGCGGAACTGGGGCTCACTGCCGTTGTAGTGGCAATTGCTTCGGTGCAGGCCGCGGCGAGGTTCCGGCAGAAGTTCCGTCTGTTGCCAATGCTGGCCGTTCGCCATCTGCGCCGCTCGGAATGGCGGGTGGCGAGTGGATTGCTTGTCAGTGTGATTCTCGCCTTTCTGATTCAGAATATTGATCGCTGGTTGGCAGTCGACGCATTGGACAAGCGGGTTTTTGCGCAGTTTGCATTCGGCTGGACGTTGCTTTCGATGGCATCCACTTTTCAGGCGACCATCAATGCAAACCTGTTTCCCGGACTCGCGGCGCGCATCTACCATGATGGGCCCGGGGCGGTGCTTGCGCAGACTCGCAGGGTGTCGCTTGGCATGTTCGGGATCTTGGCGGCGTGCGCCGTGCCCGGCTTTTATATCATTAAGTGGGGTATCGAGGCATATTACCCGCAGTACATCGAGGTGATAAGTTATATACCGCTGTTCCTTGCTGCGGCGGCGCTCCGTGCTTCCGATTTTTGGTCGAATTATCTGATCATTTCGAGAAAAACACGCCTGTTATTCATAAGTCAGGGTGCGGTCCTGTTTGGTGCGATTTTTCTCTGGTTTATTGCGACCCGCTATACTGCTTCACTTTCGATGCTGTTCAAACTGTCATTGCTGACGTTCATGCTCTCGTGCCTGTCGTTCGTCTTTGGTTTCGCTGCATTGAGGATCGGAGGTGCCAAGTGATTTCGGGCGTGCCGGCTTTAGTCGCATGTGCTTCTTCTGTCGCGGTCATCGGCGCGCAGCCACTGCCTTCGATGAGGGAATGTCGCCCGTGCACGTGCTACGCCCCATTTCTTACAAGTAATGTCTTGTCGGTGAGTTTGTTGTGAAAATCCTGAAGAGCTTCCTTGTTGCCTGGATCTTCTATTGGCTGCTGCAGGTGATCCTGCCTGTGCGGCCAATGGGGGAGTCCGTGCTCGTGGGATTGATGATCCAGATGTCCTTCGTGCTGACGGTGGTCTTCAGCTATCTGATGGTGGAACGCTGGCCGGTCGGCCCGGCTGCTGCCCGGGAGTGGGGTGTCGACAGCCGGCTGGTTCTGTTCGCCCTGGCCCTTTCGGCCTTGGGCACCGCGGCGCTTGCCTACGACAAGATTGTGGTTCAGGGTATCGATTACTCGGCCGGCCTGGCCGTGGCGCGGGAGCAATGGCGGGAACTCGGAGCGGAGCGCGAGGGGGCGATCTCATCGCCGGCGAGCGCGCTCGGGTATCTCCTGAGTTCGTGCTACATCGTAGCGATCGTCATGTTCCCGCGGGCCGACCTTGGCAGGAGAATGTTCGCCTACGGAGCATTCGCGGGCCTTCTTGCCTTTGCGAACACCATGCTGACTGGGGGGCGATCCACGCTGATCCTGACGCTGCTGTTTTATATTGCCGCGCGGATCCTGGCCGGCAAGGGCATGCCCGCCGGTCGCACGATCAGCCGGAGATCGCTGAGTTTGATGCTGGTGCTCATATTCGTCAGCGGTTTGTATTTCGTGTTCATTTTCCTCCAGCGTGCGGATGCAGCTGGAATATCGATAACGGACTATTCCAGCGGGGTTATCCAGGACCTGGGCTTGCTTCCCAACGCCTGGCTGGAAGATCTGGATCCGCGGAATCCCATCACCAGCCTGCTTAACCTGTTGGTGATGTCGGTTTCCTACTTTTCGCATAGTTTCGCAACTACAGTCGCGATTGCCGACTATGGGCATGAGAACAATTTTGCGACGGTAGTCTTTATCACGGCCCTGGGTCTGGCTGCAAAGCTGCATATCATCCAGGCTCCGGATACCGATTGGTTCCTCGCAGGCGCATTTCCCTCGTTGCCTGGCGCACTGTACCTGCAGGGCGGATGGGTTATGCTGATTCTGACGGGCGCGGCGCTCGGCATGCTCGCCGCTTTGTGCCAGAGCTGGTATCGCAGCGTGCCGTCGATACTGTCTCTCGGGTGCCTGACCGCGTTGATGTGCGTGCTGCTGGCCAGCCCGATTCTCTTTGTGGCAGACGTGATGATGTTTCCCTTCGTCATGTTCCAGTTCGGCCTTATTTACTTGATTGCAAAATTCATCAAATGAAAGTCTGGATTGTCAATCCCTACGGAAGCTTGCCTGGCGAAGCCTGGCGCGAATACCGCAGTTCCATGCTGGCGGAAGCCTACGCGCGTGCCGGGCACGAGGTGACCTGGTGGCTCTCGAACTTCGAGCACCGCTCCAAGAAATTCCGCAGCGAGGGCTACAGCGAGCAGCGGCTGGAGACCGGCGTCAACGTCCGTATCGTGCCGACCACCCCGTACAGCAGCCACGTCTCGATGGCGCGCATCCGCAGCGAGCGCAACTTCGCCAGGAACGTTGCGCAGCGGGTGAAGGCCAATCCCCAGGACAAGGCCGACCTGATCGTCCTGGCGGAACCTTCGATCTTCTACGGCAAGTACGTGGTCGACATGGCGCGCAGCATCGGTGCCAGGCTGGTGGCGGACATCATCGACATCTGGCCGGAAGTGTTCGCCATGATCCTGCCCAAGCCGCTGCGGCCGTTCGAGCGTCTGCTGCTGGCGCCACTCTACATGCGGCGGGCGGCGATCCTGCGCGCGTGCGACGGCATCGTCGGCGTGTCCGAGGACTACCGCGACGTGGGCGTGCGCTCGGCGCCGTCGGTGCCGTCCGATGTCTCATACTGGGGCGTGGACGTCGCGCAGATGCGCAACGCCATGGCCGAGGAGAACGGCGGTGTCCTGCGCAAGCTCGGTCTCGAGCAGAAGAAGCCGGACGAAGTCTGGGTGATCTACGCCGGCACGCTCGGCGCGGGCTATGACATGGAGTCGATCCTGAAGGCGGCCCGCTCTGAGCGGTTGCGCGGCAAGCCGGTCAAGTTCCTGTTTGCCGGTGACGGCCCGCAGCGCGGCTTGCTCGAATCCGCCTGCGCCGAGCCCGGTGGCAACGTGGTCTACCTGGGCCGGCTCGACCCGAACGACCTCAACCTGATGTACAAGTATTGCGATATCGGGCTGAGCACGTACCTGGCGCATTCGACTGTGTCGATGCCGATCAAGTTCTACGATTACCTGGCGGCCGGGGTGGCCACCGTGAATTCGCTCGAGCGCGAGATCCAGCGCCTGATCGCCGGCCAGCAACTCGGGCGGCAGTACACGCCCGGCGATGCCGACTCGCTGGCCGCGGCCATCGAGGCCCTGGTGGCGGACCGCAAGCTGCTCGACGCCTGCAAGGCCAACTCCGCCGCGCTGGCTCCGCGCTTCGACCAGTATGTGCAGCACGACGCGTTCGTGCGCTTTACCGAAACGCTGCGTTGAGGAAACGCCATGTTCCGTAGGCTCTATCTCTCTCCTGCCGGCTACGCGATATCGGCCGTGCTGAATTTCCTGGGCATGTTGTTGCGCCCGTTCATGGTCTACGGATATTTTTCCCGGCGAGACGGCAGGTTCCTGCGTTTCACGCGGGTCAGCTCCAGCGCCAAGATCCTGTCGGAGCGCGACCTGGTCATCGGCGACCACTGCTGGATCGGGCCACATTGCCTGATCGACGCCAGCGGCGGCGTGGAGATAGGGGAGGGCGTGCAGATCAGCTCGCTCAACGCCGTGTTGTCGCACAGCAGCCACGTGTCGATTCGCTTGCTGGGCAGGCACTTCATCTCCACGCCGACCCCGCAGCGCGCCGGTTTCATCCAGTCGCCGGTGGTGATCGGAGCCTTTACATTTGTCGGGAGCGGCGCGATTATTCTGCCGGGCACGAAGATAGGCAAGGGCTGCGTCATCGGCGCCGGGAGCGTGGTACGGGGCGAGATTCCGGATCACTCCGTGGTGGTCGGCAATCCTGGCCGCATCGTCGGCACCACGGAAAAATACGATCTCGAGTTCGTCCGCAACGGCGGGCTCGACGACACCTATTTCGACCCCGACAGGCTGGCGGAGCTGCACCGCGCGGCCCAGCCTGGCGCCGGATCATAAGCGCTGCCGCGCTGCCTCACGGCGCTGTCCGGCGGGTCGGCGCGCGGCCCATTTTCGATGCAATCAAGCCAAGGGATGGCTTTACCATGAACACTAATTTCCTTCCATTCGCACAGCCGGAGATCGGCGAAGAAGAGATCGCTGAAGTCGTGGCAACGCTGCGCTCCGGCTGGGTGACCACGGGGCCGAAGACCAAGCAGTTCGAGAGCGATTTCTCGGCGTTCCTGGGCGGCGGCGTGGAATCCATCGCCGTGAACTCGGCCACGGCCGGCCTGCACCTCGCGCTGGAAGCCGTGGGCGTCGGCCCCGGCGACGAAGTCATCACGACCACCCATACCTTCACGGCCACGGCCGAGGTCATCCGCTACCTGGGTGCCCACCCGGTGTTCGTCGATGTCAGCGCCGAAACGCTGTGCATCGACGCGGACGCGATCGAGCGGGCCATCACTCCGCGCACGCGCGCCATCATGCCGGTGCACTTCGGCGGCCGCGCGGCGGACATGGGGAAGATCATCGCGATCGCGAAGAAGCATGGCCTGCGCGTGGTGGAAGACGCGGCGCACTCGCTGCCCGCGACCAGCGGCGGCAAGCTGGTTGGCACGCTCGACACCGACGCCACCGTATTCAGCTTCTACGCCAACAAGACGATCACCACCGGCGAAGGCGGCATGGTGGTCACGCGCGACCCGGAGATCGCCAAGCGTGCCAAGGTCATGCGCCTGCACGGCATCAGCCGCGACGCGTTCGACCGCTTCGTGTCGACCGCGCCGAGCTGGTACTACGAGATCGTGGCGCCCGGCTTCAAGTACAACATGACCGACGTCGCTTCCGCGATCGGCATCCATCAGCTCAAGAAGGCGGACGCATTCCACAAGCGCCGTGCCGCGATCGCCGCCCGCTATGACGAAGCACTGTCCGACCTGCCGCTGGTCCTGCCTCCGCACGCAGCCGAAGGCGACATCCATTCCTGGCACCTCTATGTGATCCAGCTCGCCGAAGGCGCGCCGCGCACGCGTGATGCGCTGATCGACTACCTGTTCAAGCAGGGCATCGGCTGCAGCGTCCACTACATCCCGCTGCACCTGCAGCCGTACTGGCGCGACACCTACAAGCTCACGCCCGAGATGTTCCCGGTCAGCCAGCGCATCTATGAGCGCACGCTCACGCTGCCGCTCTACACGCGCATGCGCGACGAAGACGTCGAGCGCGTCGTCCGGACCGTTCGGAGCGCGTTCAACTAATGCTGATCAAGAGGCTCTTCGACCTGGTCGCCAGCGCGGCCGGCCTGCTCGTGATGGCGCCGGTGTTTGCCGCCATTGCCATCGCCATCAAGCGCGAGTCGCCCGGCCCGGTGTTCTTCCGCCAGGAGCGCGTGGGCCTGCACGGGCGTACGTTCCACATCCACAAGTTCCGCACCATGGTCGTGTCGGGCGAGGGGAAGGGGCCGCTGATCACGATCGGCGCGGATCGCCGCATCACCGCCAGCGGTGCATTCCTGCGCAAGTACAAGCTCGATGAACTGGCCCAGCTGATCGACGTGTTCACCGGCGAGATGAGCCTGGTCGGGCCGCGGCCGGAAGTGCCCAAATATGTAGCGCTGTACCCGGCCGACGTGCGCGAGACCGTGCTGAGCGTAAGGCCGGGCATCACCGACCTGGCTTCGATCGAGTACAAGGACGAGAATGCGCTGCTCGGCAAGAGCGCGGATCCGGAGCGCACCTATGTCGAGGAAGTGATGCCGGCCAAGCTGCGGTACTGCGTGGAGTATGTGCGGAACCGGTCGCTCTGGCTCGATCTGCGCATCATTTATCGCACTGTCGTGGCTGTGCTCACGTAATGTACGGACAGCAAGCGGGAGCCTAGGTATCACATGACGTTCAGACCCCTCACTGGTGCAGAATCCGACCAGCTTGACTCGCTGCGGGGGATGTCGGCGTTTGCCGTGGTCGTCGGGCACGCGAATCAGATCCTGGTTGCGCCAGCGTCCGACAAACTCAGCCCGCTAATGGGGCTGCTGGCCCAGAGCGCGGTCATGGTGTTCTTTGTTTTGAGCGGCTTCCTGATCGGCAAGTCCGTGTCAGGCAATGTGGCCCGGCACGGTGGCACGTTTTCGCTGGCGAGGTATCTCGGCGATCGCATCATCCGGATCTGGCCGCCGCTGTTGGTTTCCCTGCTGCTCATCTTCTGTCTGTTCAAGCTTGCGCCGCTGCTGTTTCCAAGCGGAACCAACGCATTCTTGCCGGCGCCCGGACATGCGCTGGCCCGGTCCGCCTTTATCAGCGACAACACCCAACTGCTTGGCTCGGCGCTGATGCTCAATGGTTTTGTTACCGACACGCCGAACGCCAACGGTCCTCTGTGGAGCCTTTCCATCGAGGTCTGGTACTACGTTCTGGCAGCGCTTCTTGCCGTGCCGCGAGGATGGTGGAAACTGCTGGCACTACCGCTGATCGGCACCGTGATCTGGCATGGCGCGAACAACGAACAATTCCTCTATTACCTTCCTGTATGGTGGGCAGGGTACCTGCTTGCTGTGCTGCACGACGACGGGCTCTTGCGTCGCGCAAAGTTGTGGTGGTGTGCGGTGGCGGTTTTCTTTGCGGCGGCGCTATGGTTCGGGCTGCGTTTCCTGTGGGCAAGCTATGCTCACGATCCTGTCGCGGACCAGCTGATCACCATAGCGCGATTCAACATTGCCATAGGTTTTGGTGTCTTTGCGCTGCTTGCATTGATGCTGCAGGGCCGTATCCGGGTTCGCGCCTTTGCTCGCAAGGCGGCCAGGTACTCCTACACCTTGTATATCATTCACGCACCGCTTCTTCTTTTTGCGTTCGGCGTCCTGCAACCGCATGTGCAAGATTCGATCGGCCGCAGTGTCCTGGCCTCGGTCATTGCTATCCTCGGCGTCAGCCTTCTCTCTATAGCCGTCTCGCGGGTTGTTGAGAACCGCGCGCTGCTCGTGYCATTGTTCTTCTCCTGGCGAACCCAGGCGCAACGCTAGTCGCCTGTCGATCGTCACCGGAAAATGTTCTCCGCGCAACGCACGGCGGACCTTGCCGGCTGATTCTTCCTGGGCGGTTGCATTCTGGTGAACCCGCGAGCCCTTCCACGCTTTGCATTGTTCTGGTACGCTCATTTGTCAGGCCTGTAACATGTCTGCTATAAAAGACATGGGTGTTGCGCTGGGCGCATAGCCTCCCGGCAACCCCTTCGATCGGCCTTCGCATGACCACACCGGAGCATTCCTCAATGGCTGCAAGACAGAGCGAAATTTTTTCGACAGGCGGGGAAGGTGACCGCTACTTCCAGCGCAACCGCGCGTTCTATTCAGACAAACGCTCGGCCGACGAATTGAGCGCGGCCGCGGTGCTCTACAGCAAGTACATCAAGCCAGATGATCTGGTGCTGGAAGTCGGAAGTTCGACGGGCGTCAATCTTGCAGCGATCTGCCAGGAGACTCGGTGCCGCGGCGTCGGCATTGACCCTTCGGCCGACGCAGTCGGCAAGGGCCAGCAACTGTTTCCCCATCTGGACCTGCGCGTCGGGACTGCCGACCGGCTGGATTTTGCCGACCATTCCCTCGACTTCATCCTGTTTGGATTTTGTCTTTACCTGGTTGACCGCGAGCACATCACACGCGTCGTGGCGGAGGCAGATCGTTGCCTGCGCGACGGCGGCTGGATCGGCATCACGGATTTCATGCCGGACGTGCCGACCGCGCGGCCCTATGCGCACCGCGCCGGGATTACCTCGTACAAGCTGGACTACAGCCGACTGTTCACGGCGTTTCCACATTTCCAACTGGTGGAGTCGTCCTGCTTCAATCACACTGACAACCGTTATTCCTCGGATCCGCAGGAACGGCTCTCGGCGCAGGTGATCCACAAGCAGACGAGCGGAGGATATCAGCGGATCTAGATGGCCGCCGCCGGGCCGAGGCCATCTGGCCCACAACGGGCGGATCCATGGCCACGCCCCGGGCTCTATTCTGCTATGGGGCTCGCGTCGGAGTAACGCCTACGAACGACGCGAATTGCGCGCCAGCGCGATCAAGAGGCCGGCCATCAGCCCGATGGCCGCACCGGCTACCGCGTACAGCAACTTACCGGGCGAGGAGGGACGCTGGGGAGCGTAGTATTCGCCCAGCACCCGTGTCGGGTAGGTCCTCAGGGTCGCAAGGCCGTCTTCTAGTTGTATCTTTTGCTGCCCCAGGGCCAAAACCCGCGCGCTGACGACGGCTAGGATATTGGTAGTGAAAAGATCTTGCGTGGTCGTTCGGCTCTCGCTTGACTTCAACGCCGTGTAGGTACGCTGATAGTCCTGTTCCGCTACGGCAAGCTTTGTCAACGAGTTGGCGAGATCGGCTTTCATACGCTCCACTGCAGGTGCGTATACCTTCTCATGTTCCGCGGACAGCGTCTTGAATGAGACATCAAGCGCACGAATGGCCTGCTCGCGGGAATATCCGGAGACCTGGACGTTGATCAGGTCGATGCTTTTCGCTGGCGCTGAGCGCAGCGAATCAAACAGCAGCGCCGATTCCGGGGAATTGGCATCCGGTGCGGGCAAACCCATGTTCTTGAGCACGTCCAGGCGAAAGCTTGGCAGGTTATAACGGTCGGATGCCGTCAGCTGTGCCTCGATGAGCTTGCTGATATTGCTCCCGCCCGAACTGGGAGTCGTCACTTGGCCGATCTGGACAGTCATCTTGGCAGTCCACTGAGGTGGCTGGAAGAAGGAATATCCGATCGCGCCGGCAACACCAATGACGGTGGTTGCTAGCAGGAGCTTTGCTGATTTCGCAAAAAACAGTTGCAATGCTTTCGATGAGAGGTTCTCGGGCGAGTTTTCTGGTGTCAACGGCATGGGGGGGACAAGCCTAAGAAGCTTTGTACGTATGAGTCATTGATTGTAACGCGGATCACAACAACGCCCTGATTTGATGCGCATTTCCTACTTTTGTTGGTGCAAGCTTGCTAGACGGTGCTGATTCGGGATGTGCGCCCCGCCATGGCAAGCAGTGACTGCCAGTTTTTGGAGATCGTGTCGACCCCGAAGGGGGTGGCAAACTGTCTGGCTTCTCGGGCAAGCGACTCTTGCAGAGATACGTCGCCCATCAGTAGTGAGAGTTTTTCTCCTAACGATCCAGAATTCTCGGGGTGCGCAACCAGCCCGTTCTCCCCATCCCGTACCAGTTCCCTCGGTCCTGTCTCGCAATCGGTCGACACCACGGGCAACCCGAACGCCATCGCCTCCAGCAACACCAGTCCGAAGCCCTCATAGCGCGAACTCAGGCAGAAGATCGCCGCGCTCCGGTAGCACGATTCCATGTCCGCGCGCGTTCCCGGCATGCTGACCGAGCCGGCGATATCCAACTCGCCGGCCAGTGCTTCGAGCGCTTCACGCTCTTCACCTTCGCCGATGATCTCGAGTCGCCAGTCGGGGTGGCCAGCTGCTACCCGCGCCCAGGCGTTCAGCAGGACATCGAAGCCCTTGGCGCGCACGAGGCGGCCGACCGCGAGGACCGTCTTCGACTCCCGGCTGGCGGGCATCTCGGGGAACGGGAACGGCAATGGGTTGGAAATGACCTCGATGCGGCTGCGCGGCGTCAAGGCAGTCTGCCACCGCCGCTTGTCGCGCTCCGTCAATACCACCACCGCTTCGCAGGTCCGGGCGGCGAGCCGCCGCGCAATCCGTCGCGCGCGCTTCCCGAGATCTTCATCGAAATGACAATGCTCCCACGCAATCCTGCGTACGTTCAGCCCCAGCGTCGCCGGCAGTGTGAACAAGGTCAGCATGGTGTCGACTTCGATCAGTACGTCGATGCCCTGTTGCGTGACAAAGCGCCGGATGCCGAGCACCGTTGAGAAGTAGGCCCGCTTGAATGAGGGCCGCTGCGCGAACAGGGCGTGGTGCCTGACGGCGGGATGGAGCGTGAAGCAACTGCGCTCGTCCCACAGGCTCAGTATGCTGACCGGATAGCCGCGCTCGGCGAGCGCGTTGGCGATGACCGCGGTCATCCGCTCTGCGCCGGCAAAGGCATTGAGCGTGCCGGTCAGGAAGCAGATCGTCGGAAGTGATGTCATGTCGTTGCCAGCGCCGGCGCCTTCCTGCTGCGCCACCAGAGGAACACGCCAAAGGCAACCGCGATGGCGTTGCCAACCGTATAGCCGCCGACCGCGCCCCAGGCGCCATAGGTGGGCACGGTGGCCAGGTCGAACACGAGCGTGACGCCAAGCACGCCCGCCCACTTGATGGCGATCCAATCCGGCCGGCGCAGGTAGACCGGCAACAGGGTCAGGCCCACGTCGGCGAAGATGAGCGTGGAGGAGACGGCCGCGGCGCGCAGCAGCGACGCGGTGGGCGCGAACGCGTGACCGTACAGGAGTTGCACGATCCAAGGTGCGCCGACGGCGATCAGGATTGCGCCGCACAGGCCGGTCGCCGTCATGCCCAGCACAATGCGGGCAATGTTCGCACGCGCGATTGCCAGCTCGGCCTTGCCGTACACATACATCGGCGCGACGCCTGCCGCCAGGATGGTGGCCACGACCGTGTAGTTGTCCAGTATCTGCATGCAGGCCGCGTATGCGCCGAAGTCGGCGAGCGGCACCGCGGGCTGCAGCACGAGCTGGTCGATCCGGCGCGCGCCCATCATCAGCATGAAGCTGACCCAGAACAGCGCGCCGCTGCTCATCAGCTCGCGCGTGACGCGGTAGTCGTACTGCACGCTGCCGCGCTGTGCGTGCGTGTAGTAGTGGATTGCCAGCAGGCAGGCCATGATGACGGCTTCGATTGCGAAGGCGCCGGCATACAAGGGCACGCTGTGCTTGCCCGCGACGAACAGGGCTGCCACGAGGCCGGCCTTGACGGCCAGCGATGCCAGGCTGAACAGCGTGTTGGGCCGGTTATTGGTGTGCGCCTGCATCCAGGCCACCACGATGCCGAACGGCTCGCGTAGCAGGATGGCGATGCCGAGCAGCAGGGCAGCGGTCCAGGTCTCCTGTGCCGGATGTTGCAGCAGCAGGTAACCGCACATCAGCAGGTAGCCAAGGATGGCGCCGCCGAGGCGCAGCGAGAAGGCGTGCGCGAGCAGGCGGTGCTGGGCCTGCGGCAGGGTGGTGGCGACCAGGCGGGGCACAATGACTTCGCCGCCGCAGATGAGCGCCACCGAGGCGGCGATCAGCACGACGGCCTGCGCGTACTGGAAGTGGGCGAAGCCCTCTGGGCCCAGCGCGCGCGCAAGCATGGCGACGATGCCGATGCCGGCGGCGACCTGGATGCCGCGTTCGGCCAGCATCCAGAGCAGGTTCCCGGCGACGCGGCGCCGCATCAGGCGGGCTCCGCGCAGCTTGCGGCGCCGGCGGTGGCGAGCCTGGCGTAGCAGGCCAGCCATTGGCGGGCAACGGCTTCGATGCCGAAGCGCGCGGCGATGCGCTGGCGGCGCGCGGCTTGTGCCGCGGGGGAGCCGGTGCCGGCGGCCAGCGCGGTGCGGATCGCGGCTGCCAGCGCGGCGGCGTCGCCCCGCGGTACGACCTGCCCCGCATCGCCGAGCATGTCGGCGACGCCTGGCGCATCGGTGGAGACGACCGGGCATCCGCATGCCAGCGCTTCGGCAATCGCCAGCGGCATGCCTTCGATCTGCGAAGACAGGACGAAGAGGTCGGCAGCGTTCAGTAGCGCGGGGATATCGCGGCGCATGCCGAGCAGCGATGCGCGCTCGGCCAGGCCGCGCCGGCCGATGTCATCGGCCAGCGCCGCGCGGGCCGGACCGTCGCCGGCAATCATGAGCCGCGGGCTCGCCTGCGCATTGTCTTCGAGGCGGCTGAACGCATCCAGGAGCAGGTCCTGTGCCTTCTCCGGCACCAGCCGGCCGACATTGAGCACAAGTGCCGTGCCCGGCGGCACGCCGAGGGCGCTGCGCGTAGCCTGCCGCAGCCCGGGCTGGGGGCGGAAGCGCTCGATGTCGATGCCGTTCGGCACCACGACGATGCGACCGGGCGGCACCGCGCCGGCATCGATCATGCCTTGCCGGCCGTCGGCACTGACGTGGGTGGTGAGCGTGGCCCAGCGGTCGGTCAGCCGGTACGCGAGCATGCGCAGCCGGCCGCCTTCGCGATAGCTGTGCGCGGTGCAGACCACGGGCGGCGTGCGCGAAACCCGCGTCAACACCCGCGCGAACACATTGGCATGGATCATGTGCGCGTGGATGACATCCGGCCGCCAGTCGCGCACGAAGCCGCGCACGCGCCACAGCGCGCGTGCCATCGACCACGGTGTCTTGCGCATGTCCACGCAGAACAGCGTTGCCGCTTCGGGCAGGTCGACCTCGCGCCCGGGCGCGAGGCTGACTACGGCCACGGCGTGGCCGAGCGCGATGAACTGCCGCGCGAGCGCGGCTACCTGCTGTTCGGCGCCGCCGATCCTGAGGCCGGTGCTAAGCAGCAGGATGCGCATTGGGGGGGGAGGATGGCCGGGACGGAGTGGCTGGTTCACCGTGCCCCATACCCCGTCAACAACGTCCGCAAGGTCTTCACCGCGATCAGCAGGTCCAGCGCGAACGAGCAGTGCTTGACGTAGTACAGGTCGTAGCTGAGCTTGGTCACGGTTTCTTCGTGCGTGCCGACGTAGCCCTGCTGCACCTGCGCCCAGCCGGACAGGCCCGGCCGCACCAGGTGACGGTAGGGATAGTAAGCGATGGTGCGGGCGAACTCTTCGACCATCGGCACTTGCTCGGGGCGGGGGCCGATGAGGCTCATGTCGCCAACCAGCACGTTCCAGAGCTGCGGGATTTCGTCGAGGCGGTACTTGCGGATGATGCGGCCCACGCGGGTCACGCGCGGATCGCGGCGGGCGGCGAACTGGGCGGGGGCGCCGATGTCGTATCCCATGCTGCGGAACTTGAACATGGTGAAGGGTTTGCCGAACAGGCCGACACGGGCCTGGCGGAACAGCGCCGGGCCGGGCGACTCGAGGCGGATCGCGGCGCCCACGGCCAGGCCCACGGGCAGCGCGAACGGCGCCAGGCACAGCACGGCGGCCAGGTCGATCATGCGCTTGGCGAAGCTGTAGAAGTAGTGGGCGGCGTAGTCGTCGAGGAAATTCTCGTCGATGTGGGCCAGGCCGACGCGCCCGGTCAGCATCTCGCCGATCCGCTCCACGGAGTACATGCGCACGTGGCTGAGCTTGAACTGGGCGAGAAGGCGGGTGCGTTCGGGGTCCGCGGTGGCGTTGCGCTCGAGCATGAGGCCGTCGCAGTGCACGGCTTCGTYGAGCGAGCTGATGGCCTGGAAGCGGGTGGGGCTGGCCGGCGCGGCGCCGGGCATGGCGAGGATCTGTTCGAGCTGCGCGAGCGTGGCGGGATCGGAGTAGCCGAATACGGGCACGTAGTTGCGCACGTAGCGCCGGTAGCCGAACCAGATCCAGCCCAGCGTGGTGAGGTAGCTGAGCAGCAGCGCGCCGCGCGAGTATTCGAGGTGGAAGGCGGCGAAGACGAACAGCAGCGCGGCGAAGGGCAGGGTGGTGGCGAGGCCGACCAGGCTGTTGCCTTCCATCGCGGGCAGGTGCAGCGAGCGGTGCAGCAGCACGAAGGCGAACAGGTAGGGCAGCACCGACCACAGCAGCGTGCGGGTGAACACGTAGGTGACCAGTCCGGCGTGGTGGGCCAGTTCGGCCAGCGCGGTATTGAGGGCGAACAGCAACAGGCCGAACAGCGCCCAGGCCAGCATGCGGCTGGCGCGGCGGACGGTTTCGGAGCCCTGGGCGCGGCTGAGTTGCGCCGGGCGGGCGACGCTGTGGGTCTTGTTCATTGTCCGCTCGCTGAGCTGCTGGCCGCGGTGCGGACGGCCGGGCGCCTGCTGGCCAGCGCCTGTTGGTAGACCTCCCAGGTGGCCTCGGCCATCGGCGCCAGGCCGAACTCGCGCGCCCAGCGCGCGCGGGCGGCTTGTCCGAGGTCCTCGCGCAGCCCGGCATCGCTTGCCAGCCGGGTGAGCGCCGCGCTCCAGGCGTGTTCGTCGTTGCCGGGCACCAGCAGGCCGCAGGCGCCGTCGCCGAGCTGCTCCCGGATGCCGGGGAGATCGCTGGCGACGACCGGCAGGCCGGCGCGCATGGCTTCGAGCACCGAGAGCGGGAAGCCTTCGTGGTCCGATGGCACGGGCCGGCGTGTCGGCAATGCCGTTGCGGATCACGCTGATGCGCGATGCGGCCATCGGCAGCGTCGCGGCAAGCGTGCGTTCGGCCCGGGCCACGCAGATCAGCCGCGCGGTGAGCGGGGCTAGCAGCCATTCGGTCGCGCGCGCAGCCAGGCGCTGGCGCGCCGGGGCGGCCGCCTTGAAGGCGAAACCGTGCACCGTATAGACCACCGGCACGCCCAGCAGCCAGCCCGCGACCCGGCCCAGCGCGCCGGCCTTGGCACTGTGCGCGTGGATCAGGTCGGGCGCGGTGGCGCGCAGCGCCCCCAGCAGCTGGCGCAAGGCGGCCAGCGCGCGCAGCGGCGACAGCGCGTTGTCCAGCAGGGTCAGGCGCTCGGTGCGCGCGCCCAGGGCCCGCGCATGGTCCAGCAGCGGGCCGGTGCCGCCGGCCAGCAGCACCGGCTCGACCCTGTCGCGCAGCGCCGTCAGCAGGTCTGCCACGTGCGTCTGCGCTCCCCCGATCTCGGAGTTCGTGATCAGGTAGGCAATGCGAGGACGGGTAGCGGGCAGGGGAGAAGACACGGGTGGCACGGGGCAAGGACGGACTACCGGCAACGGCGGCCGGGACGGTACGCGGCGCCATTTTCAAGCATAGCCAGTCGATTATAACTGGCGCGCCCTGCGCATTCCGGCAAAATACGGTCTTTGGCGCGATTGCCCGCCGCTCGGCCCGCCGCGGCCGGCAATGGCGACCCGCAAGATGGCAAAACCTACCGATTACCCAGAGGATGTGACCCATGCAAGTTGATCCCTCCATTTTCAAGGCCTACGATATCCGTGGCATCGTCGACAAGACCCTGACGCGCGAAGTGGCGCGTGCGATCGGCCTGTCCTTCGGCTCTGCCGCGGCCGAACAGGGCGAACGCGCGGTGGTGGTCGGGCGCGACGGGCGCCTGTCGGGGCCCGACCTGCTGGGCGGCCTGGTCGAAGGCCTGCGCGCGGCGGGCATGGATGTGATCGATCTCGGCATGGTCGCCACGCCGATGGTCTATTTCGGCACCAATGTCGAACTGGCGGGCCGCCGGGCCGCCTCGGGCATCATGGTGACCGGCAGCCACAATCCGCCGGACTACAACGGCTTCAAGATGGTGCTGGGCGGCAAGGCGATCTACGGCGAGCAGATCCAGGCCCTGCGCCAGCGCATTGAATCCGGCAAGTTCGCAAGCGGCGCCGGCGGCTACCAGCAGGTCGACATCCGCCAGCAGTACCTGGACCGCATCGTCGGCGACGTCAGGCTGGCGCGCCCGATGAAGATCGCGCTCGATGCCGGCAACGGCGTGGCCGGCGCCTTCGTCGGCGACCTGTTCCGCGCGCTCGGCTGCGAGGTCACCGAGCTGTTCTGCGAGGTCGACGGCAACTTCCCCAATCACCATCCCGATCCCGCCCATGTGGAAAACCTGCAGGACCTGATGCAGTGCCTGCGCGAGACCGACTGCGAGCTGGGCCTGGCCTTCGACGGCGACGGCGACCGCCTCGGCGTGGTGACCAAGGACGGCCAGGTGATCTTCCCCGACCGCCAGCTGATGCTGTTCGCCGAGGAGATCCTGGCCCGCAACCCGGGCCAGCAGATCATCTACGACGTCAAGTGCACCGGCAAGCTGGCGCCGTGGATCCGCCAGCATGGCGGCCAGCCGCTGATGTGGAAGACCGGCCACTCGCTGGTCAAGGCCAAGCTCAAGGAAACCGGCGCGCCGCTGGCCGGCGAGATGAGCGGCCACGTGTTCTTCAAGGACCGCTGGTACGGTTTCGACGATGGCCTGTACACCGGCGCGCGCCTGCTCGAGATCCTCTCGAAGGAGGCCGACCCGAGCGCGGTGCTCAACGCCTTGCCCAACTCGAACTGCACGCCCGAGCTGCAGCTCAAGTGCGCGGAAGGCGAGGCCTTCACGCTGCTGGACAAGATCCGCGCCAATGCGAAGTTCGATGGCGCGCGCGAGGTCATCACCATCGACGGTGTGCGCGTGGAGTATGCCGACGGCTTCGGCCTGGCGCGCCCTTCCAACACCACGCCGGTGGTGGTGATGCGCTTCGAGGCCGACAGCGATGCCGCGCTGGCCCGCATCCAGGCCGAGTTCAAACGCGTGATCCTGGCCGAAAAGCCGGACGCGCAACTGCCGTTCTGAGCGGATGCCGTTGACCGCGCCCACGAAGGGCGGAACGGGTGGCGTGGGTGAAACGGGCGTGGCCGCGCCGCCGCATGCGCTGCCGGCTCGCCCGCGCATCCTGGTGGTCAAGGTTTCTTCGCTGGGTGACGTGGTGCATAACATGCCGCTGGTGCATGACCTGCGCGCGCGCTGGCCGGAGTGCGAGATCGACTGGGTGGTGGAAGAGGGTTATGCCGAGCTGGTGCGCCTGCTGCCCGAAGTGCGCAAGGTGATCCCGTTCGCCCTGCGGCGCTGGCGCAAGCGGGTCTACCAGGGCGCCGCGTGGCGCGAGATCGGTGCCTTCCGGCGAGCGCTGCGCGAACAGGCCTACGATGCCGTGATCGAAACCCAGGGCCTGCTCAAGACCGCCGTGGTGGCGCGCGTGGCGCGCCGCCGCCCGGGCGCGCCGGTGATCGGACTGGGCAACGCCACGCAGGGCTCGGGCTACGAGCCGGCCGCGCGGCTGTTCTACACCGAGCCGGTGGCGGTGCCGCTGCAGACCCATTCGGTGCGGCGCTCGCGCTTGCTTGGCGCGGCGCTGACCGGCATCGCGCCGCCCGAACCGCCGCAGTTCTTCGGGCCGCAGGCGCGCAGCCTGCATGTCGACGATCCGTTGTGGTCGGGCTTGCCCGGACGCTATGCGGTGTGCTTCCACGCCACCGCGGGCGCGAAGAAACGCYGGCCGCTGGCCAGCTGGCATGAACTCGGCCGCCGCCTGGTGGCCGAAGGCCTGGACATGCTGCTGCCGTGGGGCAGCGAGGCCGAGCGGCGCGCGGCCGAGGAGATCGCCGCCGGCGTGCCGGGCGCGCAGGTGCTGCCGCGTTTCAGCGTGATGCAGGGCTTCGGCCTGATCAACCGCGCCGAGGTAGTGATCGGCGTYGATACGGGCCTGGTCCATATCGCCGCCGCGCTGTGCCGTCCTACCGTGGAAATCTATACCGCCACCTGGCGCTGGAAGACCGAAGGCTATTGGTCGGACAGCATCGCCAACGTGGGCGACGACGGCGTGGTGCCGCCGCCCGGCGAGGTCTACGCGGCCGCGCGGCGCGTGCGCGGGCTGGGGCGCTGATGCTGCGCGCCCTCTACAACCTGCTATGGCTGATCGCGCTGCCGGTGGCCCTGTTGCGCCTGGTCTGGCGCGCGCGCAAAGAGCCGGGCTATGTGCAGCACGTCGGCGAGCGCCTCGGTGCGTACGGCCGGCTGCCCGCGGCCGGCCCCTGGCTGTGGGTCCATGCGGTGTCGGTCGGCGAGACGCGCGCGGCGCAGCCGCTGATCGAGGCGCTGCTGGCAGGGTATCCGTCTCACCGTCTCCTGCTCACGCACATGACGCCGACCGGCCGCCAGACCGGCGCCCAGCTGTTCGGCAACCAGCCGCGCGTGACGCAGTGCTACCTGCCCTACGACCTGCCCTGGCTGGTCCGGCGTTTCCTGCGCCATTTCCGTCCCGCGGCGGGCATGCTGATGGAAACCGAGGTGTGGCCGAGCCTGGTGCGCGGCGCGCGGTTGGAGGGCGTGCCGCTGTTGCTGGTCAACGCCCGGCTGTCGCCGCGCAGCTATCGGCGCACGGCCCGCTTCGGGCAGGCCGCCACCGCCATGTATCGCGACTTCACCGCGGTGCTGGCGCAGACCCAGGGCGATGCCGAACGCTTCCGCGCGCTCGGCCTGCCCTCCGTGCAGGTCACCGGCAACCTCAAGTTCGACATGCAGCTGCCCGAGGCCGGCCTGCGGCGCGGCCGCCTGCTGCGCCAGGGGTTTGGCGAGCGCGCCGTGTTCGCCGCCACCAGCACGCGCGAAGGCGAGGAGGCGCTGGTGCTGGCGGCATTCGCACGCTGGCAGGCGCTGGCCGCGACGGCACCGGTGCCCGTGCCGCGCCCGGCGCTGCTGCTGGTGCCGCGCCATCCGCAGCGCTTCGATGAAGTAGCGGGGCTGGTCGCGCGCAACGGCTTCTCGCTGGTTCGCCGCAGCGCTCTCGGCGATGCCGCGGCATGGGAGCAGGCGGGCCTGCCGGAGCCGGTCGCGGCGGATGTGCTGCTGGGCGATTCGATGGGCGAGATGGCGCTGTACTTCGCGGCCTCGGACATTGCGTTCATCGGTGGCAGCCTGCTGCCGCTGGGCGGGCAGAACCTGATCGAGGCGTGCGCCGCAGGCACGCCGGTGCTGATCGGCCCGCACACCTTCAACTTCGCGCAGGCGACCGAAGACGCCATTGCCGCAGGTGCCTGCCGGCGCGTGGCCGATGCCGACGAACTGATGCGCACCGCAGCGGCGGTGCTGGGCGATGCGCCCGGGCTGGCCGCCATGCGCGATGCCGCGCGCGAGTTCTCGGTGCTCCATCGTGGCGCCACGCAGCGGACCATGGCCGCTCTCGCCCAGGTGATCGGCGCGGCGCATTAGGCCTGCAGGGGGACGCGGATGGCACGGGCTGCCTTCATGTAGGCGCGCGCCCGATGGGCCGCTCCCGCGCGGTTCGCTACACTATTCGGCGTGAGGGCCCGTCTGGCGGCCCCACCAGGCCCGCAAGCCGCCGTCGAGCAGCGCGGGCCGGCCAAGCCGCGCGCCCCCTACCAGGAGCTTCCAGATGCAGAAAACCTCTCGTGATCACTCCCGCATGCCCGCCGCGTGGGCGGTGCGTGCCGCCTGCGCCGCGCTGCTCTGCGCCGCCGTGGGTGCCTGCGCCACCGGCCCCGCGCCCGACTCCCCGGGTGCAAGCCCCAGCCTGAACCAGGCGCAGAGCGGCGGCCCCAGCCGCTGGGAACTGACGCGCTGGCAGCAGCCGGACGGCACGCTCAGGCAGATCCCGCATGGCGACAACGGCCAGCCGATCATCTTCGAGTTCAATAGCGGCATCGACTCGGCGCAAGGCACGGTCAGCGGCTACAGCGGCTGCAACCGCTTCACCGGCGGCTACGGCAAGACGGCTACCGGCATGCGCTTCGACAGGATGGCCGGCACGCGCATGGCCTGCGTGCCGCCGCGCGGCGAGCTGGAGGCCGCGCTGCTCAAGGCCATGCAGTCGCCGTTCACCACCGTGGGCACGCAGCCGTCGGCGGGGTCGACGGGGCGCCAGATTATCTGGAAGACCGTCGATGGCGACCTGCTGCAGTTCGTCGAGCGCGAGGGGGTGGGCAGGCGCGGCGAGAAGATGGATGCGCAGCAGGCCGGCGGCGTGGAGAAGATCGTCTACGTGGATTCACAGCGCGTGGAATGCAGTGGCGTCGGCAAGCAGACCTGCTATCGCGTGCGCGAGAATCCCGATGCGCCGTGGTCGCTCTGGTACGGCCCGATCGAAGGGCTCGATTTCGAGCCGGGCATGGCGTACAAGCTGCGCGTGCGCGAGACGCGAGTGGACAATCCCCCCGCGGATGCTTCGTCGGTCCGCTGGCAGCTGCTGGGGGTGGAGTCGCGTACGCGGGTCAACTGAGCGCTTCAACTGAGCGCTGCAGGCGCCACTGGCGCCCGCCAGGAAAAAACGCCGCGGTGGTAGCCGCGGCGTTTTTGTTTTCTGCCGGCGCGGGCGATCAGCTGCGCGGCGCGGGCGTGCCGGCGATGGCTTCCCGGCGCTGCGCGGCGCGCTTGCCTGCCGGCGCGCTTGCCGGCGTGGTGCCCGGCGCCGTGCCCAGCTTCAGCCTCTCCGGCAGCTTGTACATCGAGCCCGGCGACGAGGTCAGCAGGGTGTTGATCTGCAACACGTCTTCCTCGACCAGCGCGCCGGTGGCGGCCTTCAGGCGCAAGCCGTTCATGATGGTGTCGTAACGCGCCTTGGCGAGATCGCGGCGCGTGGAGAACAGCTGCGCCTCGGCGTTCAGCACGTCGATATTGATGCGCACGCCCACCTCGTAGCCGAGCTGGTTGGATTCCACCGCGCTTTGCGCCGAACGCTCGGCGGCTTCCAGCGCCTTGACCTGGGCCAGGCCGTTGAACACGCCGGAATAGGTCTGGCGCGCACTCTGGGCGGCGGTGCGGCGGGCGAACTCGAGGTCGCTGGCGGCCTTGTCCGCCAGCGCGGCGGTCTCGCGCACGCGCGACTGGACCTGGCCACCGCTGTAGATCGGCACATTCAGCTGCACGCCGATCTGGGCGCTGTTGTAGCGGCTGGAAATATTGACCTGCTGCGCCGCGCTGCCGGTGGAGTTGACGAAGCCGTACGATGCCACGAGATCGACCGAGGGCAGGTGTCCGGCTCGCGCCTTGTTGTATTCGCGCTGTGCGGTGTCGAGGTTGTAGCGGGCCAGGCCGACTTGCGGATTGGTGTTCTCGGCCTGGCTGGCCCAGGTATTGACGTCGGCCGGAAGCGGGCCGGGGAGCTCGGCGGCGGTGCGCAATCCCGGCAGTTCGTCGACCGGCTTGCCGGTGATCTGCTGCAGGTTGGCGCGCTTGATTTCGAGGTCGCTCTGCGCCGCGATCTCGGTCGAAATGGCCAGGTCGTAGCGCGCCTGCGCATCATTGGCGTCGGTAATGGTGGCGGTACCGACCTCGAAGTTGCGCTTGGCCTGCGCCAGCTGCTCGGCGATGGCCTTCTTCTGCGCGCCGGCCAGGTAGAGGTTGTCCTGCGAGGCCAGCACGTCGAAGTAGGCCTGCGAGGTGCGCGTGATCAGGTCGAGCTGCGCCTGGCTGAACGTGACTTCGCCCGCCAGCGCGGCCAGCTCGCCCTGCTTGTAGGTTTCCCAGCGATCCCAGCGGAACAGCGGCTGGACCAGTTGCAGCGACCAGTTGTTGTTGTTGAGAAAGCGGTCCGCCACGATCGGGACCGTCTGGTCCACATTGGTG
>NZ_JBFTND010000175.1:0-15985 GCF_056397305.1 Cupriavidus sp. 05N40 | reverse complement strand
ACCGTTGACGAKGTTCATCATCGGCACCGGCATCTGCATCGCGCCCGAGCCACCGAAGTAGAGGTACAGCGGCAGGCCGGCTTCCTCAGCAGCGGCGCGGGCCACGGCCATCGACACGGCCAGCGTGGCGTTGGCGCCCAGGCGGCCCTTGTTCTCGGTGCCGTCGAGGTCGATCAGGGTGCGGTCCAGGAAGGCCTGCTCGGAAGCGTCCAGGCCCATGATGGCTTCGGAGATCTCGGTGTTGATATGCTCGACCGCCTTCAGCACGCCCTTGCCGAGATAGCGCGACTTGTCGCCGTCACGCAGCTCGATGGCTTCGCGCGAACCGGTGGAGGCGCCCGACGGCACCGCCGCGCGGCCCATCACGCCGGATTCCAGCAGGACGTCGCACTCGACCGTCGGGTTGCCGCGCGAGTCGAGAACTTCGCGACCGATGATATCTACGATTGCACTCATGAATTCCTCTCTGACTGTTTGAATCTTTCTGCCTGCCGGCTATGCCAGGAGCCGGCAAATCGGGATCAGCGCGGATGATGCCTGACCAATATGTCAGACGCCTTCCACCACGATCATGTTCATCTTCGCCGCATGCTCGCGCGAGGCGCGCGCGGCGCGATACTCTTCGGAGTCGTGGAACGATTTTGCCGCCGCGAAGCTAGGGAATTTCAGCACCACGACACGGGTCGGCGCCCATTCCCCCTCGAGTTGCCCGACCTTGCCGCCGCGCACCAGCACCTCGGCGCCGTGGGCTTGAATGGCCTTGCTCGACAGCACCTTGTACTGCTCGTACTGCTGGGGGTCCGTCACGTCGACGTAGGCGATGATATAGCCTGCGGCCATGCAGTGTCTCCGAAGCTTTTGTATTGTCTTTCGATACGATTCGTCACCACCGGCGGCTTTTCCTCAGCGGGAACGCCTGCCGGCGGTGCGAACCGGGGCCCGCTCAGGCGCAGGCCGGCCAGCCGAAATTGTCTTCGAGGAAGCCCGCGCGCTTGGTCAGCGCATCGAGATCCTTGAGCACGGACAGCAATTCCTTCATGCGCGACAGCGGCACCGCGTTGGGTCCGTCGGACATGGCCTTGCTCGGATCCGGATGGGTTTCCATGAACAGGCCGGCCACGCCGGTTGCCACCGCCGCGCGCGCCAGCACCGGCACGAACTCGCGCTGGCCGCCCGAGCTGGTGCCCTGCCCGCCCGGCAACTGCACCGAGTGAGTCGCGTCGAACACCACCGGGGCGCCGGTCTCGCGCATGATCGCCAGCGAGCGCATGTCGGAGACCAGATTGTTGTAGCCGAAGGACACGCCGCGTTCGCAGGCCATGAAGCTGTCTTCCGGCAGGCCCGCCTCGCGCGCGGCGTCGCGTGCCTTGTCGATGACGTTCTTCATGTCGTGCGGCGCCAGGAACTGTCCCTTCTTGATATTGACGGGACGGCCGCTCTGCGCGCAGGCGCGGATGAAATCGGTCTGCCGGCACAGGAAGGCCGGCGTCTGCAGCACGTCGACCACGGCGGCCACCGGCTTGACCTCGTCGATCTCGTGGATGTCGGTCAGCACCGGCACGCCGATCTCGCGCTTGACGGTGGCGAGGATCTCGAGACCCCTCTCCATGCCCAGGCCGCGGAAGGTCCTGCCCGACGAGCGGTTGGCCTTGTCGAACGAGGACTTGTAGATAAACGGGATGCCGAGTTCGCCGGTGATCGCCTTGAGCTCGCCGGCGGTATCCAGCGCCATCTGCTCGGACTCGATCACGCACGGACCGGCGATCAGGAAGAAGGGCTGGCCCAGGCCAGCCTCGAAGCCACAGAGTTTCATCGCTAGTCTCCTGCTTGCGCGGTGCCGGGCCCTCAGGCCGCCTTGCTCTTCTGGCTGGCCAGCGCCGCTTCCACGTAGGCCTTGAACAGCGGATGGCCGTCACGCGGGGTGGAGGTAAATTCCGGGTGGAACTGTACGCCGACGAACCACGGGTGCAGGCTTTCCGGCAGCTCCATCATTTCCGGCAGGTCTTCCGTCGGGGTCCGCGCCGAGATCACCATGCCCGACTTTTCCAGCGTGGGCACGTAGTGGTTGTTGACCTCGTAGCGGTGGCGATGGCGCTCGTTGACTTCCGGGCCGTAGATCTGGCCGGCCTTGGTGCCTGCCTTGACCGGCACGCGCTGCGCGCCCAGGCGCATGGTGCCGCCCAGGTCGGACTCGGCCGAGCGCTGCTCGACCTTGCCTTCGCGGTCCACCCATTCGGTGATCAGCGCGACCACCGGATGCTCGGTTTCCAGGTTGAATTCGGTCGAGTTGGCATCGGCCATCCCCGCCACGTGGCGGGCAAACTCGATCACCGCCAGCTGCATGCCCAGGCAGATGCCCAGGTACGGCACCTTGTTCTCGCGTGCGTACTGGATCGCGCGGATCTTGCCCTCGGTGCCACGCTTGCCGAAGCCGCCCGGCACCAGGATGGCATCCAGCGGCGCGAGCACTTCCAGGTGGCCCGATTCGAGCTCCTCGGAATCGATGTACTCGATGTTCACGCGGGTAGCGGTATGCATGCCGGCGTGGCGCAGCGCCTCGATCAGCGACTTGTACGATTCGGTCAGGTCGACGTACTTGCCGACCATGCCGATGGTGATCTCGTGCTGCGGATTTTCCTGGGCATTGACCAGGCGCTGCCACATGGAGAGATCCGCCGGCTTCGGATCGATACGCAGTTCTTCGCAGATCAGGCGGTCGAGGCCCTGCTCGTTGAGCATCTGCGGGATCTTGTAGATGCTGTCCACGTCCCACACCGAGATCACGGCTTCCTGCGGGATGTTGGAGAACAGCGAAATCTTGGCGCGCTCTTCGTCCGGGATCGGGCGGTCGGCGCGGCACAGCAGCGCGGTCGGCGAGATGCCGATTTCACGCAGCTTCTGCACCGAGTGCTGGGTCGGCTTGGTCTTCAGCTCGCCGGCGCTGGCAATGAACGGCACCAGCGTCAGGTGCACGAAGGCGGCATGGTTGCGGCCCATGCGCAGGCTCATCTGGCGCRCGGCTTCSAGGAAGGGCAGCGATTCGATGTCGCCGACCGTGCCGCCGATTTCCACCAGTGCCACGTCCGCCTTGCCGCCATGCGAGGCAGCCGCGCCGCGCTCGATGAAGGCCTGGATCTCGTTCGTGATATGCGGGATCACCTGCACCGTCTTGCCGAGGTACTCGCCGCGGCGTTCCTTGCGGATCACCGATTCGTAGATCTGGCCCGTGGTGAAGTTATTGGACTTGCGCATCTTGGCCGAGACGAAACGCTCGTAGTGGCCGAGATCGAGGTCGGTTTCCGCGCCGTCTTCCGTGACAAACACCTCGCCATGCTGGAAAGGGCTCATCGTGCCGGGATCGACATTGATGTAGGGATCTAGCTTGAGGAGGGTGACTTTGAGGCCGCGCGACTCGAGAATGGCCGCGAGCGAAGCAGCAGCGATGCCCTTGCCGAGAGAAGAGACGACGCCACCGGTGACGAAGACGAATTTGGTCATAAACCGAGCTTGCCGGGGAAATCGGGATTATACATGAGAGCCCGCCTGCTGCAGCGCCGCATTTGTGACAGGCGGCCGCGCCGCGGGCCGGGCGAGCGCATGCGGCGTTTGCCTCTCATCCCGTCATCAGAGCCGCTGGCCGGCCTCGCGCCGCATGCCGCCGAGCAGCTCGTGGATCAGCGCGGCGGTCTGCTCCGGGCGCTCCATCGGGTACAGGTGCCCGCCTTCGATGAAGCGCAGGCGCTCGCCCACCAGCTTGCGCGTGGCGCCAAGCCCGCATTGCCGGACCTCGCGCGAGTGCTTGCCGGCGACAAAGCCGACCGGCACCGGCGCGCCGCGCGACACGCGCGCGCCAAGGCCGGTCGGCAGCGTGCGGTAGATCTGGTATTCGATCTCGCGCTCGAAGCGCAGGCGGCGCTCGGCGTCGCGTCCGGTGGGTTCGGTGCCGTGCTCGGCATAGTCGCGCAGCACGTCTTCGTCCCACGCCGCGAACAGCGGCTTGCTGCGAAAGTGCTGCCAGACCGCCTCGGCATCGGGCCAATGCGTGCGCCGCCTGCGCGTCACCGCCGCCGGGCCGGGCGCCTCGTCCAGGCCGAAGCGCTGCCCCGCCTTGAGCAGCGCCGCGCGCCAGCCGGCGATCACCGGCGAGTCGAGCATGACCACGCCGCGCACCAGCTGCGGGCGCCGCAGGGCCGCCATCAGCGACAGGAAGCCCCCCAGGGAATGCCCCACCAGCCACACCGGCTCGCGGTACTTCTGCTCTACCGAGGCCAGCAGTTCATCCACCAGGTGCGGCCACTCGCGCGTGACCGGGTATTTCGGGTCGTGCCCGTAGCGGTCCACCGCGCGGATCTCGAACTCGTCTTCCAGGCGCGAAAACAGTTTGCGGTAGGTGCTGACCGGGAAACCGTTGGCATGCGAGAAATGCAGGATGTCACGCATGGCGAACCCTCAGCCGCGGCCGTTGCTGCGCTCGCGCTTGGCGCGCACGGGCTGGCCCCAGCGATCGGCTTCGCCCGGGCGCGCCAGCGGAAACTCCGCCGGGGCTGCCGCATCCCATTCGGGGTCGTGGATTTCGCCGAAGACCTGGCGCAGGCGCTGGCCCCAGGTATCGCGGATCATGCGGAAGTAGGCGTTCTTCTCGTCGATGTTGACGAAGCGGCTCACCCGCAGCGCATTGGCTTCATACACCAGCAGGTCCAGCGGCAGGCCTACCGAGATATTCGACTTGAGCGTGGAGTCCATCGAGATCAGCGCGCACTTGGCGGCCTCGCCCAGCGGCAGCGAAGGCTCCACCACACGGTCGATGATGGGCTTGCCGTACTTGGCCTCGCCGATCTGGAAATAGCAGTTCTCGGGCGTGGCTTCGACAAAGTTGCCGGCCGCGTACACATTGAACAGGCGCACGCGCTCCCCGCGGATCTGCCCGCCGAAGATCAGGCTGACATTGAACTCGATACCGGCATCGCGCAGCGCGTGGGCATCATGCTTGTGCACCTGGCGCACGGCGTCGCCGACGATGGTGGCGGCTTCGAACAGATCGCGCGCGGTCCACAGCGAGCGCTTCTCGTCACGCCCTTCGGCCAGGATCTGCCGCACCGCCTGGCTGATTGCCAGGTTGCCGGCCGTGAGCAGCACCATGACGCGGTCGCCGGGCTCTTCGAACACGGTCATCTTGCGCGCGCTGGAAATCGCGTCGACACCCGCATTCGTGCGCGAGTCGGAGAGAAACACCAGGCCGGCGTCCAGGCGCATGGCAACACAGTACGTCATGATCTTGTCTAGTTATGGTGAACACTCAGCGTGCACACTCGGCGCGCACATTCAGCGTGGACATTCCGCGCACGTCCGGCCTTGCCATGCCATGCCATGCCATCTGGCACGAGGCCACTTCAATGCCGCATTCTAGCGCCGCGGGGGCGCGTTCGATACCGCAACGGGCGCCCGCGCGTGGTGCGCGGCGCACCGTCCGATTCACTGTTCCGGTGCAATCGCGATCTCGACCGCCAGCCGCTCGCCACTGCCCCCCTCGCGCACGCCGCGAACCGGCGCGGCCATGCGGTAGTCGCGGCCCACGGCCAGCCGCACGTGGCGCGCATCGCTGAGGCAGCGATGGGTCACGTCGACGCTGCACCACAATTCCCTGCCCGCATCCACGCAGATATCGGCCCAGGCATGGCCGGCCAGCGCCGCGGCCGCAGGGTCGTAGAAATAACCGCTGACATAGCGCGCCGGCACGCCGAGGGCGCGGCAGCATGCCACCATCACCTGCGCCTGGTCCTGGCAGACGCCGCCGCCCAGCGCGAACGCCTCGCTGGCCGAAGTGCCGACATCGGTGCTGTCGGGCACGTAGCGCACGCGCTCGGCAATGCCGCCGGCCAGCGCCAGCAGCGCAGGCACCTCATGCCCCGCCGCGAGGTAAGGCGCGGCAAAGCGGATCATCTCGGGTTCGGCCGCGGTCAGCGGCGTGCCGCCCAGGTAATACAGCGGCGACACGCGCGCCTCGCCCGCGGGCGGCGCATCGCAGAACAGCGGCGCGCTGCCGCCCGCCGCCGGCGTCACTTCCACCACGCCGCTGGCTTCGATCACCAGGGTCCGGGCCGGACCGGCGACGGTGAAGCTGTGCACGATATTGCCGAAACCGTCGCGCGCCTCGGACAGGTTGCCCGGCACCGACAGGTGCCACTCCCGCACGGTCTGGAGCGGCCCCGAGCGCGGTGCCAGGCGCAGTTCGTGCACGCTGCGGCGGACCGGCTCGGCATAGCGGTAGACGGTCTTGTGATGGATCTTGTATTTCACGATATGGCGAGGCCGGCGCGACTACCACGCGAGTGGTTCAGGCAGCCAGCAGCGGCACGAGGAAATCCCGGCTGATGCCGTTGCCGAGGTCGCCGATGCGCTCTAGGAAACTGGTCAGGTAAGCGTGCAGGCCGACGGCGAAGATGTCGTCGATGCGCGCGTATTTCAAATCGGCGTGGAGTTTACCAGCCTGCCGCTCGGTCTCCGAGGAATGCTGGTTGCCCACCAGCGCCAGGATCGCCACCACCTCGTCCAGGCTCGACACCAGCGAACGCGGCATGTCCGGGCGCAGCACCAGCAGCTCCGCCACGCGCTCGGGCGTGATCACCGTGCGGTAGATCTTGCGGTAGACCTCGAACCCCGACACCGAGCGCAGCACCGCCGCCCAGTGATAGAAATCGTTGGCGTCGCGGTTGGGATCGCTGTCGTCGACGGTGCTGGCCTGGAACTTCACGTCGAGGATCCGCGCGGTATTGTCAGCGCGCTCGAGGAAGGTGCCCAGCCGCATGAAGTGGAAGGCGTCGTCCTTGAGCATGGTGCCGAACTGCACGCCGCGCGCCAGGTGCGAGCGGAACTTGACCCACTCGAAGAACTGCGCCGGGTCCTCGCACAGCACGCCATCTGCGATCAGGCGCTGCACATCGAGCCAGGTGGTGTTGATGGTTTCCCAGACCTCGGTGGTGAGCGAGCCGCGCACCGCGCGCGCGTTCTCGCGGGCAGCGCGCAGGCAGCTCATGATCGACGACGGATTGGTCATGTCGCGCACCATGAAGTCGATCACATCGTCGCGCGTGAGCAGGCCGTATTTGTTGTCGAACACGGCGGTCAGCTCGGAAATGTCGAGCATCGCCCACCAGCCCTGCTCCGCCACTTCCGCCGATTGCGGCAGCAGCGAAGTCTGGTAGTTCACGTCGAGCATGCGCGCGGTGTTCTCCGCGCGTTCGGTATAGCGCGCCATCYAGAACAGATGGTCGGCGGTGCGGCTTAGCATGGTCAGTCCCCTCGTACTGCGCTGTTCGTCCACGCCGCCCGCGCATGGACAGCGGCGGCGCGGCAATCCCAACAATCCGCGGGCACGCCTGGCGCGCCCCGCATCCGGCCATTCCGGCGCTTCAGCGCTCCAGCACCCAGGTGTCCTTGGTGCCGCCGCCCTGCGACGAATTGACCACCAGCGAGCCTTCGCGCAAGGCCACGCGCGTCAGCCCGCCCGGCACCATGCGCACATCCTTGCCCGACAGCACGAAGGGCCGCAGGTCGATATGGCGCGGCGCGATGCCCGCTTCCACGTAGGTCGGGCAGGTCGACAGCGCCAGCGTGGGCTGCGCGATGTACTGCTCCGGACGCGCGCGCACCACTTCACGGAAAGTGTCGATCTCCGCGCGCGTGGCGGCGGGCCCCACCAGCATGCCGTAGCCGCCGGCGCCGTGGGTTTCCTTGACCACCAGTTCGTCCATGTGGTCGAGCACGTACTGCAGGTCGTCGGGGCGCCTGCACATATAGGTCGGCACGTTGTTGAGGATCGCTTCCTCGCCGAGGTAGAAGCGGATCATGTCGGGCACGTAGGGGTAGATCGACTTGTCGTCGGCCACGCCGGTGCCGATGGCATTGCAGATGGTCACGTTGCCGGCACGGTAGACCGACAGCAGCCCCGCCGCGCCCAGCGTGGAGTCGGGACGGAACACGAGCGGATCGAGGAAATCGTCGTCGACGCGACGGTAGATCACGTCGATGCGCTGCGGCCCCTGCGTGGTGCGCATGTAGAGGTGCTCGTCCTGCACGAACAGGTCGCTGCCCTCGACCAGTTCCACGCCCATCTGCTGCGCGAGGAAGGCGTGCTCGAAGTAGGCCGAGTTGTACATGCCCGGCGTGAGCACCACCACGGTCGGATCGGCGATGTTCTGCGGCGAGACGCCGCGCAGCATGTCGAGCAGCAGGTCGGGATAGTGGGCCACCGGCGCCACGCGGTTGCGCGCGAACAGGTCCGGGAACAGCCGCATCATCATCTTGCGGTTTTCCAGCATGTAGGACACGCCGGAGGGCACGCGCAGGTTGTCTTCCAGCACGTAGAACTCGCCCTCGCCCGCGCGCACCACGTCGATGCCGGCCACGTGGGCGTAGATGTCGCGCGGCACGTCGATGCCGAGCATCTCTGGCCGGTACTGGGCGTTGTTGTAGATCTGGTCGGGCGGGATCACGCCGGCGCGGATGATGTCCTGGCCGTGGTAGATGTCATGGATGAAGCGGTTCAGCGCCGATACGCGCTGGCGCAGCCCGCGCTCCAGCGTGGCCCACTCGCTGGCGGGAAAGATGCGGGGAATCACGTCGAACGGAATGGTGCGCTCGGTGCCGCTGTTGGACTCGTCCTTGTCGCCGTAGACAGCGAAGGTGATGCCCACGCGCCGGAAGATCAGGTCCGCCTCCGCGCGCTTGTTGCCCATGGTTCCTTCGGACTGGCGCGCCAGCCAGTCCGCGAACTGCTTGTAGTGCCCGCGCACCGCCCCTGCCGGCAGGGGCTGCCCCGCGTGGATTGCCGCTGCCACGCCATCTTGCCAATCGAGCATCTCGTCGAAAAACCGCGCCGCCATGATGGCCGTTCCCCCATGATTTGGGCGCCGCCCAAGCTGCCGGCGATCCCGTTTTGATTGGCTTGTTCTTCCCGGCACAGCATTTCGAGGCCACCACCCGGGCCGGCGAAGCCGCTGGCCATGCGTCATGCGTCGAAGTGCTGTCCTGATTGGGATGATACCCATGGCCACGAAAGCCGCAAGCAGCAAGCGTCCGCGCCATCGATGATATATGTAGCAAGATGCCTGCCAGCCCCGGCGCGCCCAAGGGGAAAAGCGCGCCCCGGACCGGAGTCACCCCCCTAGCGCACCGCCGCGGTCGCGGGCACCTGGGCCAGGATGCGCTGCACCAGCGCCTCCGGCGTCTGCCGGATATCGAGCACCAGCGCGTCGCTCGGCTCTTCCAGCGTCTCGAACTGGCTTTGCAGCAAGGCCGGGTTGAAGAAGTGGTCGCTGCGCTCGGACAGGCGCCCGCCGATCACCGCGGCGTCGCCTTTCATATAGACGAAGGTCACGCCGCCCTCGGACGGCAACAGGCGGTCGCGGTAGACCTGGCGCAGCGCCGAGCAGGTGAACACATGGGTACGGCCCTCGGCGCGGGCCGCGTCGATCGCCGCGCGCATGGCGGCCAGCCAGGGCCAGCGGTCTTCGTCGGTCAGGGGGATGCCGTTATGCATCTTCTCCTTGTTGGCCGCGCTGTGGAATTCATCGGCGTCATGGAAGCCGCAATGCAGGTTCTTGGCCAGCAACTGGCCGACCGTGGTTTTCCCGCTGCCGGAAACGCCCATCAGGATGTAGATCATGTCTGCTCCAACGATCGTGATCGGATGGTTTTCCCATCCTTGTCGGTAGTCCCCGCGCCGTGCGACGGGTGGTTCCTGGAAACCGCCCGTCCCTGCAGCCATGTTCCATGATAGGTCTGGCGTGCGCAGGCTTGGGGTCGCCCCTGCCCGCCGGACGGCGGACAGGGGCACAAAACGGATGAATTGCCCGGGGCGCGGCCTATTGTGCGACGGCCACGGCGGTTTGGACAGCGCCAGGCGCGTCGGCCTCGGACAGGTCGAGCGCGCTGCCGCCCTCTTCGGCGATCCGCGCATGGCGGCGGAACAGCCCGAACAGGCCGCGGCCGACGCTGAAACTGGCGAAGTCGTCGTCCGGCGAGGGCGCCAGCGCGCGCGCCTCGAGCGCGGATTCGCCGGGCGCGCCGCCAAGCCATTCGAGCGTGCCGGCGACAGCGTCGACGCGGATGCGGTCACCGTCGCGCACGCGCGCCAGCGGTCCGCCAGAAAGCGCCTCCGGACACACATGAATCACCGCCGGCACCTTGCCGGAGGCGCCCGACATGCGGCCGTCGGTCACCAGCGCGACCTTGTGCCCGGCGTCCTGCAGCGAGCCCAGCACCGGCGTGAGGCGGTGCAGTTCGGGCATGCCGTTGGCGTTGGGCCCCTGGAAGCGCACCACCGCGACCATGTCGCCGGTCAGCTCGCCGGCCTCGAAGGCGGCCTGCAGGCCTTCCTGCGAATCGAACACGCGCGCCGGCGCCTCCACCACGCGGTGCTCGGGCGCCACCGCCGACACCTTGATCATGCCGCGGCCGAGATTGCCCTGCAGCAGGCGCAGCCCGCCTTCGGGCGAGAACGGCTCGACCGCGCTGGCCAGCACCGCCGCGTCGCCGCTGGCGGTGGGGCCGTCGCGCCACCGCAGCACGCCGTCGGTCATGACCGGTTCCTGCGTATAGCGCGCCAACCCGCGGCCGGCCACGGTTTCCACGTCTTCGTGCAGCAGCCCGGCTGCGAGCAGCTGGCGGATCACGTAGGCCACGCCGCCGGCGGCATGGAAATGGTTCACGTCGGCCGAGCCGTTGGGATAGACCCGTGCCAGCAGCGGCGTGATGCGCGACAGGCGGTCGAAATCGTCCCAGTCGATCACGATCCCGGCCGCGCGTGCCATCGCCACCAGGTGGATGGTGTGGTTGGTCGAGCCACCGGTGGCCAGCAGGCCGACGATGGCGTTGACCACCGCGCGTTCGTCGACGATGCGTGCCAGCGGCAGGTAGTCCGGGCCACGGGCCGTGAGCGCCAGCGCGCGCTGCGCGGCGGCCGCGGTCAGCGCGTCGCGCAGGCCGCTGTCCGGATGGACGAAGGCCGAGCCCGGCATATGCAGGCCCATGATCTCCATCAGGAACTGGTTGCTGTTGGCGGTACCGTAGAAGGTGCAGGTGCCGGCCCCGTGATAGGCCTCGCACTCTGCCTCCAGCAAGGCTTCGCGGCCAACCTGTCCGGTCGCGTAGAGCTGGCGCACGCGCGCCTTTTCCTTGTTGGACAGGCCCGTCGCCATGGGCCCGGCCGGCACGAACACCACCGGCAGGTGGCCGAACTGCAGCGCGCCCATCAGCAGGCCCGGCACGATCTTGTCGCACACGCCAAGCATCACGGCGGCGTCGAAGGTGTTGTGCGACAGCGATACCGCCGTGGCCATGGCGATGGCGTCGCGCGAGAACAGCGACAGCTCCATGCCGGCATTGCCTTGCGTGATGCCGTCGCACATCGCCGGCACGCCGCCCGCCACCTGCGCCACCGCGCCCACCGCGCGGGCGGCCTCGCGGATCACGCCGGGATAGCGCTCGTACGGCTGGTGGGCGGAAAGCATGTCGTTGTAGGCCGTGACAATGCCGAGATTGGCGGCATGTTCGACCCGCAGCTTGAGCTTGTCATGCGCGGGCAGCGCAGCGATGCCGTGCGCCACGTTGGCACACGACAAGCCACGCAGCGGCCCCAGTTCTTGCTGGGCCCGCTCGCAGCGCGCCAGGTAGGCAGCGCGACCGCGCTGGCTGCGCGCGACCACGCGCGCGGTGACGGCCTGCACTTCGGAATGGAGGGCTTGCGACATTCGTGGGAGTTCCTGGTTTGTAGATCCGTGAACGTGTTTTCTTGTAGATTTTCTACATTATATAGAAAGGATCGACAAAAGCATCTCGCGCATGGATCACAATGCGTCGACTAATCCTCAAATATGGCCGGAATAGGTGAAATCCCTAGCAGAAACGCGGGCTCACAGGCGCGGCATTCCATCGCCATTTATGTAGAATATCTACATACTCATCGAACCGCCGGCACATGAATCCGGCAGGCATGCCCGACGAAATCGCCGGCACGCCAACACCGGCCTCCCCCACCATGCGCGACCGAATTCTTGCTGTCTACGACACGCTTCGCCCCTCCGAACGCCGCCTGGCGGATTACGTGACCCGCCACGGCGCCAGCGTGATCCGCTTGTCCATGCCCGAACTGGCCGAACGCGCGGGCGTCTCGCAACCCACCATCGCGCGCTTCTGCGCCGCGCTCGGCTACGACGGCTTCCGCGAGTTCAAGCTGCAGTTCGCCCAGAACGTCGGTGGCGGCACGCCCTTCGTGCACCAGGACGTCAAGGCCGAGGACCGCCCCGCCGATATCGCCGGCAAGGTGTTCGACCGCACCATCGCCACCCTGATGACGGTGCGCAACGCGCTGTCCGCGGATCAGATCGAGCACGGCATCAAGCTGCTCGCCGCGGCGCATCGCATCGAGTTCTATGGCTGCGGCAATTCCGGCATCGTCGCGCTGGACATCCAGCACAAGTTCTTCCGCCTCGGCATCCCCACCACCGCCTACTCGGATTCGCACGTGTTCAGCATGTCCGCCGCCCTGCTCGGCCCGGGCGACGTTGCCGTGCTGGTGTCCAACAGCGGCCGCACCTGGGACATGCTGGCCGCCGCCACGCTGGCCCGCGCGAGCGGCGCCAGCGTGCTGGCGCTGACGCACAGCGGCTCGCCGCTGGCCAAGCTGGCCGATGTCTGCGTGTTCTCCGACGTCGAGGAAGACAGCGAGGTCTACACCCCGATGACCTCGCGCATCTGCCACCTGGTGCTGGGCGACGTGCTGGCGGCGGGCGTTGCGCTGGAGCGTGCCGACATTGTCTCTGCCGGCCTGCAGCGCGCCAAGGCCCACCTGCGCGAGCGCCGCATCGCCCAGGCCGAACCCGCCCAGGTCAACGGGGCGCAGGCGGCGCCGCGCGCCAGTAGCGCCGCTCGTGCTGACGGTAAGCCTGCAGCGCGTAAGCGCCGCCCCGCGTCGTGATCTGCACCGCGCCGGTCTCGTCGCTGCGGTAGCGGGCGATCTCGCGCGAGGCGTAGCGCTCCCACACGTCCGCGCGCGGATGCCGGTAGCGGTTGCCGTGGCCGAGCTGGAACAACGCCAGCTCGGGCGCCACCACGGCCAGGAACGACGCGCTCGATGAGGTGCCGCTGCCATGGTGCGGCACCTGCAGGAAGTCCGCGCGCAGGTCTTGCCCCGGCAGGCGCGCCAGCAAGGCGGCCTCATCGCGCCGGCCGATGTCTCCGGTCAGCAAGAGGCTGCGCCCGCTGCCCGCCACCTTCAGTACGCACGAACGCGCATTGCTGTCGAACGCGGCATTGCCTGCCGCCTGCGGCAGCGGATGCAACATCGAAAAGCGTACGCCGTCCCATTCCCACGCCTGCCCCGCCGCGCAGGGACCGACAGCGGGCAATGCCATGCCGGGGGGCAGCACCAGCAGCGGGTGCGCCGCTGGCGCGGCCGTCAGCACTGCCTGCACCGGCAGCGCCGCCATCACGTCGCGCGCGCCGCCGGCATGGTCGGCGTCTTCATGGCTGATCACCAGGCGGTCGAGCGCGCGCACGCCGGCGCCGCGCAGGTAAGGCACGATGACGCGCGCACCGGCGCTGTTGCCCGGCTGCGCCGCGTCGGCGCCCCAGCCATAGGCTGGCCCGGCGTCGTAGAGCAGCACGTGCGAGCGCGTCTCCACCAGGACCGCGGTGCCCTGGCCGATATCGAGCGCGGTGGCGCGGAATTCGCCATGCGCCACCGGCTGCCGCCCGGCCAGCACCATCGGCAACAACAACATGGCGCCGTGCAGGCGCGCACGCAGTCCGCAGCGCATCGGGGCCAGCAACACCAGCGCGCCGGCCAGCGCCAGGGCAACCGCCAGCGGGCCGGCGCGCGCCGCCTGCCAGACCGCCCACGGCGGCGCCGCCATCGCCTCGAGCGCAACCATCAGCCAGTCCAGCAGCAAGTGCGCCGGCGCCAGCAGCCAGCCGGCCGCCGGTGCCGGCAAGGCAGCCGCAAGCAGTGCCAGCGGCGTCACCAGCAGGCTGATCAGCGGAATCGCCACCGCATTCGCCAGCGGGGAGATCACGGAAACCTGCTGGAACAACAGCAGGGTCAGCGGCACCAGGCCGATGGTCACGACCCATTGCGTGCGCGCGGCCTGCGCCAGCGCGTGGCGCGCGCGCTGCCACCGCGACGCTCCGGGCCCGCGGGCGGGCGCCGTGGCGCACAGGAAGATCACGCCCACCGCGCCGAACGAAAGCCAGAACCCCGGCGACAATACCGCCCACGGATCGAGCGCGACCGCCACGAACGCGGCCCAGGCCAGCACCAGCGAGGCCGGCGGCGCGCGTCCGCTCCACAGCGCCAGCGCCGCCACCGCCAGCATCGATACGGTGCGCTGGGCCGGCACCTGCATGCCCGCCAGCAAGCTGTAGGCGAAGGCCGCCAGCACCGCCACCACCAGCGCCGCGCGCCGCGCCGGCCACCACAGCGGCAAGGGCCGGCGCAGCCAGCGCCCCAGGCCGAAGGAATGCCGCCATAGCCAGGCCGCCAGCGTGGAACAGAGACCGGAGATCATGGTGATGTGCAAGCCCGAGATGCTGATATTGTGTCTATGAATACATACAGTGCCACCGGAAGTCTTGACTTGGATAGCGAACCAGTGGCAGACCGGGAACCGGTATGAAGATGGCGAACCAATGCAGCAGTCGGCCAGTTGCTGCACAGTCGATGCCACCATTGCGTAAGCCATCGTGGTATTGCAGACCGGTTCACATCTTCGTCATTGGAGAGCGCCCATGTCACGCCCACGTAGGAAAAGAAGGAGCGACGAACTGCTACAGCGTTCGGGCGAAATTAAGCGGCTTCGCGCCAGCTTGGGTATTCGCGCCGACAGACCCCGATCATTGCCGCCAGAACGGGTGACCATGCTCACCATGCACGTCGAGGGTGAACTCACAGAACCGATAGCAGGAACTTCGCAGTTTTCCATCATGGCCTATGTCAATGCGAACCCGGTCGTCGGTCGGGTGGAGGTGCCATCGATTGGCGCAATCATTGCTATCAAGCCGGTTCTACAGGGCGTTATCGACCTATCCCCAAGTGAATTTCAGTCTCTACTAGCGATGGCGTCTACTGGAATGCTTCGATCATGTTATCTTGTCGTCACAAAACCTCGTTACCGCTCGGCCTTGATTGTCACCATCGACTTCAATTCGAAGACGGTGGATGAGGTGGACGAATAGCCGATACCCATCGATGTATCAGTCGGCCAATCACTAGCATTGCAACGGTCGCCACTACTACAGCCGATGACTGTGTTCGGTCAGTGCCCCAGCCCATTTGGCAATGGTCATAGTCAAAGCAGGCAGTCCGACACTCACAGTGCGGGCTGTAAACCATTGGAAGCGCCATGCGTTTCCATACGTGACCAATGGTTGCAACAGTCGCACGACACTGGTCCCAGCAGTCATTGGTGGGCAGTGGTCCTATCCGCGCCATTGCTACCATTGGAAGCGCCAGCCGCTACCATATGCAGCCAACGGCCCAATAGTCAGGAGAACGAATTTGACAGAAGAAAATGATGGATTCGCAGGACTGTTGCCGGATCATGGGTCCAATGCGGCCATTGGCGGACTGGTCGGCTTACTGGTTGGCGATGCGCTCGGGGTCGGTTACGAGTTTCATCCGCCAGAAGACTTGCCGAGTCGGGACCAGATCGAGATGGAACCACCGGTTGGCTTCAGGCGTGCGCATGCTGGCGTACCCATTGGGACCTACAGTGACGATGGTGCCCAAGCCCTTTGTCTTCTCGCCAGTCTGCTGGAATGCGGCAAATTCTCACTGACCGACTTCGCGGACAGGCTGCTGCGCTGGCTGGATGATGGTTACATGGCCGTTGATGGCGATGTCTTTGATTGTGGCAACCAGACCGCTGAAGCCTTGGGCTACCTGCGCGACGGCGTGGCACCGCACGAATCTGGTGGTACATCCGAGAGG
>NZ_JBFTND010000174.1:0-16025 GCF_056397305.1 Cupriavidus sp. 05N40 | reverse complement strand
GCCATGAAGCCATGTATTGCACCGAGGCGATGGCCTCAATCGGATGACCACAGCGCCGATGACCCAGGCCAGGATAGCGGCAGGTCCGGCGATCTTCGCCGTGTGCCAAGCACCGAACAGYCAGYCGGAGCCGATGATGGACCCGAGCCCTGTGAACATCAGGGCAATCGGCCCAATACTGCGCTTCTGTGTCGAACTCATTGCTGTCTCCATTTCGTATGGACGCACGTATCCCCGACGATGAGGAGAGCCTCATCGCCGCGGTGTGCGCTTCTTAGTGGGTGATGTGTAGGGTATCGACCGAATCAGCGCGCGAGCCAGGCGGCCTGGCGTGCGAGCACCGATTCATGCGACTCGCCCACCAGTTGCTGGTAGACGGATGGCGCCGTAGCGCCTTCGGTATTGATGAGCAGGACGCGTGAGGTTGCGTCGAGTCCTGCCTCTACGGATAGCGCTGCATTCGCGCGAAGGACGGCCAGGCCGGCCAAGCCTGCGGCACCAGATTCACCGGCGACGACTGGCATGTCACCGGTCTGCTTCCCAGCGAGCTGGTGCATTGCCGTGACCGCATCGTCGTCGGAAATCGTCATGAAGACATCCACGCTGTGCTCGAGGAAACGCCACGCGAGAGGCGACGTCTCGCCACAGGCCAGGCCCGCCATCACGGAGTCGACCGAGCCGGTGGCGTTAGCCGCCTTGCCTTGCAGCGCGCTTTGATACAGGCAATCAGCCTGAACGGGCTCGACGACAACAAACGTGGGACGACTCGCGCCAAAGAACTCCCAGAAATAGCTGGCAATGCCGGCGGCCAGTCCGCCCACACCGCCCTGCAGGAAGACATGCGAGTATGGGGACGGCTGGCCAGGCGCGACTCCTGCCTGCGTCATGATTTCTGCGGCGATGGCGCCGTATCCCTGCATCACGTCACGCGGGATGTCCAGGTAGCCCTCGTAGGAGGTGTCGGAGACGACAGTCCAGTGGTTGGCTGCAGCCAGACGGGCCGCTTCTTCGACGGATTCATCGTAGTTGCCAGCGATTCGCACGATGGTTGCGCCGTATGCCGCGATGGCATCTTCGCGCTCCTGGCTGACATTGGCGTGCAGCACAATCACGCATTGGCAGCCGAAGGACCTGGCCGCAGACGCGAGGGCGCGACCGTGGTTGCCATCAGTCGCACTGATGACCGTGAAGTCCTTCAGCAGGTCTGCATACTTTCCGTCAATCAGCGCCAGCGGCTCCAGGTGCCGCTCTGGGTAGATGCGGAGAATCAGCCGAACCAGGGCAATCGGCGCACCCAGCGCCTTGAAGCTGCCCAGCGGCGAGCGAACCGATTCGTCCTTCGCGCTCAATTGGGCGATGTTCAGGCTGGCGGCAAGCTTGGGGAGGTCGCGCAGCGGCGTGGGGCCGGCGTTCAGTTGGTCCCAGCGAGAGAGCCAGGTGCGGCTGCGCTCGGCTTGCTCGATGCTCATGATGTCTTTGAGCTCGGCGGGATACGCGGTCCGGCGGGCATGCGAATTCTTGGTCAGCATAGGTACTCCGATGGGATGGAAGTTCAGGCCTGAGCTTGGCCGAGGCGATTGAGCACGACGTCGAGCAGTACTTCAGCACCCATAACAAGCTGATCGTCGTCGGTGTGCTCGCGCGGGTTATGGCTGATGCCACCCTTGCTAGGCACGAAAATCATCGCTGCAGGCGCGATGCGGGCGATCATCTGAGCGTCGTGGCCGGCGCCGGAAGTCATGCGCCGGTGAGTCAAGCCAAAGCGGTTTGCCGAAGCTTCGATGCAATCCACGAGGCTGGCATCGAAGGCGACAGGTTCAAAGCGTGCCAACCGCTCGGTGGTGACTTTTACACCCTCCTGTTGGGCCACCTTTTCGAGGAATTCGGCGAAGCGCTGCTCGGCCAGCTTCAAGCGCTCCTCGTCCGCGTCGCGGAGGTCTACTGTGATCGTGGCGCGGCGCGGGATAACGTTGATGACGTTCGGTTGGACGCTCAGGCAGCCCGCGGTTGCCAGTGTTGTGCCACCAGAGTCGCGCGCCAGTTCGCGCAGGAACGTCACCATGGATGCCGCCACGAATCTGGCGTCGTGCCTTAGGTGCGTCGGCGTCGTGCCGGCGTGGTTGGCATTGCCCTGGATGGTCACCTGCTGCCATGAGATGCCTTGCAGGCTTTCGACCACGCCAATCTGGATACCTTCCGCTTCCAGAATGGGGCCCTGCTCGATGTGGAGCTCGACGTATTCGTGTGGGACGATGGCACCCGGCTCCAGGTTGCCGGCATAGCCGATGCGCACCAGCTCGTCGCCGAGGCGCGTGCCGTCCGTGCCAATGGTGTTCAATGCCTCGTCGACCGAAAGGCCGCCTGCGTAGACGAGCGACCCCATCATGTCCGGCTGATAGCGGATGCCTTCCTCATTGGTGAAGGCACCAATCAGGATGGTGCGGGCCGGTGCGACGCCGGATTGCCGATAGGCCCGCGCCACGGCCAGGCCCGCCAGCACGCCGTAGCAGCCATCCAGGGCGCCGGCATTCGTCACGCTGTCGATGTGCGAGCCCATCATCAGCGGAGTCTGGGCGCCGTCATCGGTTGGCGAACGAAGGACACCAAACACGTTGCCGATACGGTCTACGACGACCTCCAGTGCCAGTTCGTGCATCCAGCGGGCAACCAGGTCCCGTCCCGCCTTCTCGTCGTCGGTAAGTGCGATGCGAGTCCGACCACCAGCCTCGCTGTCGGCGCCAATTTCCCCGAGTTCCTTTAGCTGGCGCAGCAATGTGGCACCATCAAGGTGAAGGCGGCGCGGCTTCGGTGTGGTGGTGTTAGACATTCAACGTCTCCAATCCCATGACATTCGTTGTCCAGCGGGCCACTGGGCGCACCGGAATGTCTGCAATGTTAGAGCGTTGCTGCGCAACAGCGTCCCACTTTGCCAGACCCATACGCAACAACCTTGCGTAGTTGGGAAGCAAATCGCAGTGATGCTCTGCTGAAAGGCTCAAGGGCGCGTAGCGGCAGGTCTCTGGCCGCTTCGCCGCTCATTTCGGCCATCGGTAGGAAGCACGGCGAATGACGCAAAAGGGGTCGGCAACCGCCAATGACCGCAGTCGGTCATCGAATACGCTGAGCTAGAATCCCACATCCCTCGCGCCCCATTCTCCCGACGATGAATCCCGGACCGCATGACGTCCTGAGCCGTATCCTTTCCGCATGCAAGGCCGAACGCGCCGTGACGGCAAGTTTCCGGCTCCACGCACCGTGGGCGTTGTACTCGGCCGGCACCGAGGGCGCGCTGATCCGCATGTGTACCGGGCACGGGTACTGGATCTGCGCCGATAGTGGCACGCCTGTCGAGATTGGTCCGCGCGATATCGTCATGCTGCCGCGCGGCACGCCGCATACGGTGTCATCGAAACGGGACCCCGGTGATGGCGTCATGCCCTTCGCCGATCTGCTGAAGGCGCACATGATCGGCCGCCATGGCGGCCATCCGATCGAACTGACATATGGCGCAGACGGCACGGGCACCGCGGACGTCCCACCCACGCAACTGTTCTCCCTTCACCTGTGGATGCCCACGCTTGACGTGGGCGCTATCCCAGCGGAATTGCCAACGCTGATCGTGCTGCGTGCCGACGAGCTTCCGCTGGCGCACACGCTGGCAAACACGATGGAACTGCTGGTGCAGGACTCGCTGTCTCAGCGTCCGGGCTGGCAATTGTCCGCGGCACGCATGGGCGACCTGCTGCTCGTGCATATCCTGGGCGAGTATCTGCGCACGCCCGCCGCCGCGCGCCAGGGCACGCCGAACGTCCTCGACGACCCCGGCATTGCGCGTGCGGTTGCGGCCATGCACGAGGCGCCGCAACAGGACTGGAGCATCGGCCAGCTCGCCGCCGTGGCATACCTGTCGCGCACGGTGTTCGCCGAGCGCTTTTGTGCGCTGCTGGGCGTGCCGCCGATGCAGTACCTGAGTGCATTTCGCATGAACCTGGCCGCCGAACGGCTGCGCCAGCCGCATGTACGGATCGCCGAGGTCGCCGAAGCGACGGGCTATGCCCAGCAATGCCACCTCCTTGTTTGCCAGCGAGGGCGATTGAGGGGAATTATTGGGCGGTGGCCATGCTGTGCTCAACCTCCGGAACGCCGGATTCGGGCACTGATCGTCCGGATCTGCAGCGTGTGGCCGCGCGGAGGCGTCAGGGCGCCGATGCGTCGCGCCGATATTGGGTGGGCGATACGCCAATCCAGCGTTGGAACGCGCGTGAGAATGCTTTCTCGGATGCACTGGCACAGGCTGGTGTGCGGGTGACGATGCTAGAGAAGCAGCAGGAATGGCGATTCCAAAGTTCCGGCATCTTTATCTATCACAACGGACTTGCGGCGCTCGGCAGCCTCGGGGTACTGCCGGAGATCGTGTCGAGTGGCTTTGCCATTGCCGATGGCCGGAATATCTACCTGGACGAGCGCGGCCAACCGATCACCGAAACTTTCTATCCGTCCCGTCATCCGGACATTGCGCCGATCGTCGGTATTCGCCGGGCCGAAATGCACCGCATCTTCGCTAGCCGACTCGATGCGCTGCGCGTCGATATCCGCTTGGGCACCACCGCTGTCCGGATCGACCAGAAAACGGCAGAGCACGTCACCGTTGCACTCTCCGATGGCACCTCGGGCCAATACGATCTTGTGGTCGGGGCGGAAGGCATTCGCTCGGAGATCCGCCGCCTGGTCGCAGGCCCGCTGGAAGGTCTATACCGGACTCGGCGTCTGGCGCAGCGTGCACAGGCGACCGAAGGACCTCCTCGAAAAAATCATGATGATGGGTACCGGCAAGCGGCTCGGCATCATGCCGATCAGCGATGACCAACTGTACTTGTTCGGCACGCTGCCTGAGCCCGCCGGGCAATGGTATGAGCGGACCGATTGGCCGGCGCTGATGCAAGCCCGTTTTGCGGAGTTCGGCGGCCCGGCGCGCCAGTTCCTGGACGCGCTCTCTGCCGACGCCGAAGTGCTCTACACCGCCGTGGAGGAGGTCGCTGCCCCGCTGCCCTGGCACCGTGGCCGTGTAATCATGATCGGTGACGCTGCGCACGCCTCAACACCCTTCATGGGACAAGGCGGCGCGATGGCACTCGAAGATGCGGTGCTGCTGGCGGAGATGCTGTCGCGCGACGTCGACGTGGAGGCCACGCTGCGAGCCTTCGGTGAGGCACGCTATCCCCTATGCAAGTTTGTGCAGGACACCTCGCGTAAAGTCGGCGAGGCCGGGGCACAGGAAGACGCGGCCATCCTGGGGGCGCGCAACGAGACGATGCGGCGCACCGCACAGCGGCCGGTGGACGAATTCTACGCGCGRATGGATGCGCTACGCAGTCAATTGCCCTCGGCGCAGTGCGTCTGACAGAGGGGTACAGCCGCACCTCCCCGCGCAGACTCGAGCTTGCTGTCGTCCTCGCGATGGTGGCCGACGAATTCGATCACCCCGTCGAGGTCACGCATATCTCAGATGCATGCCTACTCCCCAGTCGCTAGCGCAGGCGCAGCAAGAAGGCACCGCTGCCCGAACGGTGGGACAGGTGGGGCGCTGCGAGCGACTGAGGGGCCGAATGGGCGCGCACGTCCCGTTTCCTTGGGGGACCGCGCCGTGATCCGGCGCAGCCCCGTTTCCTTCCGCGCTTAGCCCATGTGTGCGCCGGTGACGGCAACCACCTTGGCCCAGCGCGCGATCTCGCCTTGCAGGAACTGCGTGAACTGGGCGGCGTCGTTGCCCACCGGCGTCAGGCCTTCGCCGGCCAGCCGCTTGCGCATCGCCGGCGACGCCACCGCGGCACGTACCGATTTCTCGAGTTGCGCCACCAGGTCCGCCGGCATGCCGGCAGGGCCAAGCAAGCCATACCACGAGCTATATTCGAAGTTCGGCACCACGTCGGCAATCGGAGCCAACTGCGGGAACGCGGGCAGCCGCTTCAGGCTGCTGACCCCCAGCCCCTTGACCTTGCCGGCCTGCAACAGCGGCTGCACCGTGGCCACATTGCCCAGCAGCAGGTCCGCCTGGCTGGCCACCACGTCAGCCACGGCGGGTGCCGCGCCCTTGTAGGGCACGCTGACGAGATCGATGCCGGCCTCGTGCTTGAGCATCTCGCCAGCCAGGTGGTTGGCGCTGCCAATGCCGGCCACGGCAATGCTGAGCTTGCCGGGCCTGGACTTGGCCAGCGCAATCAGCTCGCGCACATTCTTCACCTCCAGGTCAGGCCGCGACACCAGCAGCAGCGGCGAGGTGGCAATCAACGAGATCGGCGTGAAGTCCTTGAGCGGATCGAATGGCTTCTTGTCGAACAGCGCCGGATTGATCGCATGGCTGGTGTAGCAGAGTAGCAGCGTGCTGCCGTCCGGATCGGCCTTGGCTACCGCCGTGGCGGCGATATTGCCGGCCGCGCCACCGCGGTTCTCGACGATGAAGGCATGCTTGCTGCGTTGTTCCAGTTCGGCGGCCAGCGCGCGCGCCACCAGGTCGGTGCCGCCGCCCGGCGTCGCGCCGACCAGCAGTTTGGTGACTGCTGGCGCGGCGCGCAGGCTGGCGGGCAGCATCGCACCGGCGGCCAGCAGGGCGAGGAAGTCGCGTCGTTGCATGGTTTGTCTCCGTTTCTCTCGTTATCGTCTTGCGATTGGGGGATCGCTTGTGCGCGCGGTTCAGTCAGGAAATCCGTACAGCAGGGCCGGGTTGTCCACCAGGATGCGGCGGCGGACATTGGCGTCCGGCACCCAGCCGGTGAATTCATCGATCAGCGCACCGTCGTCGGGCACCTGCTGCGGCGCATTGAGCGCCGGATGCGGCCAGTTAGTGCCGAACAGCAGGCGGTCAGGCCGGGTCTCGACCAGCGCGGCGACGATCGGGGCCATGTCGGCATGCCCCGGGCCGGCGTCGGAGCGGCGATACCAGCTCGAGATCTTGGTCCAGCAGTCGTCGCGCTCGCGCAGCAGCCGCAGCATGGCCTGGAAACCACGGTTGCCCGGGCCCTCCGCGCCACGCACGCAGCCCATGTGATCGAACACCAGCGGCACCGGCAGCCGCATCAGCTGCGGCTCCAGTTCGGCGATCTCGTCGGCATGCAGCACATGCACCTGCACGTGCCAGCCGAATGGGCGGATCCGTTCGGCGAAATGGGCGATGGCCTGGGTCCCGCCATAGCCTTTCACATGCGTGGAGACGCGAACGCCCCRCATGCCGCCGGCATGCAGGGCCTCGATCTCAGCCGGGGTAATGTCGGGATGGAGCCCGGCCACGCCGCGCGCCCGCTGCTGGCCGATCGCCGGGATGACGTCCAGCGTAAGCCGGTTGTCGGCGCCGTAGACGCTGGCGCTGACCTGCACCGTGCGCGTCAGGCCGACCAGCCGGCACATCGCGAGGTATTGATTCAGCGTGGCGGGCGCGGGCGTGTACGAGCGCTGCGCCACCAGCGGATAGATGCGCGGATCGTCGTAGACGTGGCAGTGGCAGTCGGTTGACCCGGGCGGCAGCACCAGCGCAGGGCGCGATACCTGCACGCGCGGTGGCAGGCAGACCGGCGGCTGCGTGTCGATTGTCTCGGTCATACAGCCCCTCCTAGTTCGACACGGTGATATGGGCGTCGCCGATCACCTGGCTCCATTTGGCAGTCTCCTGCCGCAGCGTCTTGTCGAAGTCCGCAGGCGGGCCAGCCTGCACGTCGGCGCCAAGCTCACGGAACTGCCTGGCCGTACTGTCGCGCGCCAGCGTCTTCTGCAGCGCCGCGTTGACCCGTGCCAGCACTTCCGGCGGCGTGCCCTTGGGGAACATCAGTCCGGTGGTGGTGGCGGCCTCGAAGCCGGGCAGGCCGGCTTCGGCCAGCGTGGGCAGGTCCGGCATCAGCGAAGAGCGTTGCGCGGTGGTCACGCCCAGCGCCTTGAGCTTGCCGGCGCGGATCTGTGTCAGGGTGGAGGCGAGCTGGTCGAAGGTCAGGTCGACGTGGCCGCCGAGCAGGTCGGCCACCGCGAGGCTGCTGCCCTTGTAGGGCACGTGCAGCAGTTTTGTGCCGCTCTGCTTCTGGAAGTATTCACCGGTCAGGTGCGCGGCGGTGCCAACACCGGCAGTCGCCAGCGTCAGCTTGCCAGGCCGCGAGCGCGCATAGGCGATGAAGCCGGCCAGCGTGGTGGCCGGCACCTTGGGGCTGACTACCAGCACCAGCGGTGCGCGCGCAATCGGGCCTGCCGAAACCAGGTCGCGCTCGGGTGTCAGCGTGGCGGCGGGATTCAAGGCCTTGAGCGGAGCCAGCGCACCGGTGGACGCGAGCAGCGCGGTGTAGCCGTCGGGCGCGGCGCGCGACACCGATTCCGCGCCGACCAGGCCGGCGGCGCCGGCGCGGTTCTCCACCACCACGGTCTGGCCGAGCGATTCGGACAGGCCGGCGGCGACGATGCGCGCAGTGGCGTCGATATTGCCGCCGGGCGGGAACGGCACGACCAGCTTGATGGGCTTGTCAGGGTAGGCGGCGGCCGCGGTGGCGGCGACCGCACAGAGCATGGCGCCAAGGAAAGCGTGCAGGCGGTTGGTCATATTGTCTCCCCCAATGTCGTTCTGGGTCTGGTAATGGGTGCGGCGGGACGGCCCGGATGGGTCAGTCGTCCTCCGCATAGCGGCGGCCGGCATCGAGTAGTTGAGGCGTGCCGATCAGCCGGTTCAGTGCGTCGAAGTCGTTCATTTCCTCCATGAAGGCGCGCGTGCTGCCGTCGGCCCTGAGCCCGGCGAAGTAGCGCTGCAACTGGTGCGAGGCGAAGCGCACGGTGCCGCCCGGGTATATGACGATGCGGTACCCGCGCTCGCCCAGCTCCGACGCGCTCTGGATCGGCGTCTTGCCGCCCTCGACCATATTGGCCAGCATCGGCACGCGCGCGGCGAAGCGGCCGCAGACGCTGTCCATATCGCCGGCCGACACCACGGCTTCGATGAAGAGCGCATCCACGCCGCAGGCGAGGTAGGCCTCGGCGCGTTCGATGGCGGCGTCCAGGCCTTCTACGGCGACCGCGTCGGTGCGCGCGAGGATCAGCGTGCCTTCATCATGGCGCGCGTCCAGCGCGGCCCGCAGCTTGCCGCACATTTCACGCACCGGCACCAGCGACTTGCCGGCCAGATGGCCGCAGCGCTTGGGAAAACCCTGGTCTTCCAGTTGGATCATCGCGGCGCCGGCGCGTTCGAAGGCGCGCACGGTGCGTTGCGTATTGAGCGCGTTGCCGTAGCCGGTGTCACCGTCCACGATCACCGGCAGCGACACGCGATCGGTGATGCGCGCCAGCACGTCTGCGGTCTCGGTGGCGGTGGTCAGGCCGACGTCGGAACGGCCCAGGAGGGTGTAGGCGACGGCGCCACCCGACAGATACAGCGCCTCGAAACCGGCCTGCTCGGCCAGCAGTGCGCTGAGCGCATCGTAGACCCCCGGCGCCAGCACCGGCTCGCGCCGGCGCAGGCGCTCCTTCAGCGAAGGCACAGGCTTGGCGGCGGCGTTCATGCGGCAGCTGCCTCGGATGCGCTGGCACCCTGCCCGGCCAGGATGCGTGCCATGTCTTCCTGAATCAGTTGCGGACGCCAGGTTTCGAACAGCATGCCGAGCGCGGCCGCCTGACGTTTCTCGTAATCCAGGAAGGCCTGCGTGATGGCGCTGCCACGCACGCCGCCGCGCACCGATCCGGCACGCACGTCGCCGTAGTACTCCTTCCAGTCCTCGGGCAGCGGTTGCGAGCCCGGCACGGCCAGCCACAGGCGGAACAGGTGACGCTTGCGGTCCGGCTCGTCATGGTCTTCGAACGGCGTGCGCGAATGCAGCGTGACGTAGTTGTTCAGCAGCTGCATGTCGCCTTGTTCCAGCTCCATGGTGAAGCAGAGCTCGTCGCTGGGCATCAGTTCGTCGAGCAGGTCCAGCGCCTCGACCTGTGCCGGCGTCAGGCGCGGCAGTTCCGGGAAGTCGCGCTGGGCAGCGACGGTGTTCTTGCGGTTGGTGCGCGCCGAGAAGAATTCAGGATGGCTGCCGAAGATCGCGCAGCGGTAGTACGGTGGCTGCGACGGATCCTGTGTGCTCTGGTAGCTGTGGAAGAACGGGCCCTTGAGCACCGGGATCAGGTCGGGGCGGCGCCGCTGCACTGCCTCATACAGTGCAATCGAGCTGATCACCTTGCTGGTGCCGCCGGACCTGGCCGTGCGGCGGCACAGCAGGCCCACCACATCGCAGGAGTCCTGGTGGAAGTCGAGCCCGGCATTGGTGTTATAGCCGCGACCGCCCTTGACCTTGTACTCGCCGCCCTCATTGCGCACGTCGTTCATGAACTGGCTGGCGCGGTTCTGCGTGCGGCCCACGCCCATGTAGAGGCTCATGCCCCAATAGGCCAGGCGCGCTTCTTCCTCGTTCCACTCGTCGACGGGGAAACCCTTGACCAGGCACATGCCCCAGCCGCCCTGCGTGATGTCGATGGCCCGCTCGAGCACGCCGCGCGCGGCCTCGTTCAGCGGGAAGTCGGCCTGTTCCATGTCCAGCAGCGGCTTGCCCAGCGCCCTGGCATGGTCGAGCGCGTCGCGCATGCCCTGGATCTCGGCCTCGGTCATGCGCAGGATCCAGCTACGGTCTTCGCGGGCCTGGCGGGCGGTCCAGGGCAGAGGGCGTTGGGATGTGGCGATGGCTGACATGTCTGGGGTCTCCTCCGTTTGTGTGCGTGACGTTGGAAGCCAGTCTATCGATGTCGCCTATCATTAGAAAAGCGAACATATTTGAGTTTCTTCGTAAGAGTTTTTGATGAAGATTGAGACCTTCCATACCCTTGAGGCGGTGCTGCAGACTGGCACCTTTGCGGGCGCAGCCCGCCAGGCCAACGTCACGCCAAGCGCCGTCAGCATGCAGATGAAGCAGCTCGAGCTGTATCTGGGCAAGCCGCTGTTCGATCGCTCCGGGCTGCAGGCGCGGCCGAACCAGCTTGCCCACGAGGTGGCCGACACCCTGCGCCAGGCGCTGCAAGGCCTTGAGGCGTTGCGGGCCGGCGGCGGGCTCGTGGTGGAAGGCGTGGTGCGGCTGGGGGTCATCGAATCGCTGCAGCCGATCGTGCTGCCCGGCATCGTGCGCTATGTCCGGGAGCGCCATCCCCGGCTCGAACTGCGCCTGGTGCGCGGGCGCAGCAGCACGCTCACGGCCTCGGTCAAGGCCGGGGATATCGATGCAGCACTGGTGGCGCAACCGCCATCGGGCGGCTCGGCCCGGCTGCGCTGGACGCCAATGTTGCGGCGCGAGCTGGTGATGATTGCACCGCCCGGCGCGACCGAGACCAACGTGGCGTCCCTGTTCCGCCTGTACGACTGGATCCGCTATGACCGCAATACCGTCTCGGGCGCGATGGCGGCGCAATTCGTGCATGCGCACGTGTCCGAGATCCGCGGCACCCTGGAATTCGACAGTGCGCCGGCCATCGTGGCAATGGTCAGCGGGGGGCTGGGGGTGTCGATCCTGCAGGGCCCCGATCCCACGCTGGTGCAGAACTACCCCGTGCGCCTGGTACGGCTGGGCCGCGCGGCGCCGGTGCTGACCTTGTCGATGGTGACGCGCAAGGGCGATGACGATAACCGCTCGGTGGAGGCGGTGCGCGATGCGATGCGGCTGACGCTGGGTGCCTACCAGCGCCAGCAGGTGGCCGGGCGGCACTGAGGCGCGCCGGGACCCGTCTCATGAATGTCCGCTTAGGGTCCCCGCCATTTCGACAGGTCTACCGCGCGTTCAGCCGCTTTTCTGACAAGGCGTCGAGTCGGATCACGAGATCGACGCCGCTTTCCATGAAATCGATCGGTAGTCCGCCCCGTCGAACTTCCGCCAGGTCACCCAAGCATCCGCAACAGATCGGTGTATGAGACCAGCTTGCGTTTCTCATTGGAAAGCGTCTTTCGTTTGGGCGCCGGGCGGGTTGGTTGGCCGCGCTCAAACTTGGCGGCGGCGCGAGCGCCCTCGCGCGCGTAGGTCCGCGCGGCCTTGGCTTCCGCCTTCAGGCGTTCGGCTTCTAGCCGCGCAGCAGCGCGTTCCTCCCGGACAACATCCTGCACGGCCGACATGATTTCGGCTCTTAGCAGATCGCGCCTTTGCTTGGCAGCGGCACGGGCAGCCTGCAATTGCTCTTTCCTCTGCCGCAGCCAGTCTTTCCGGTTGACCGGTGCAGGCCTGGCCTCTGGCGGCACGCTCAGGCGCAAAGCCCTGCTGATTGCAACTCTCTCGGTCCGCAGCGTCCGCCGCGTTTCCTGCTTCGCATCACTCACGCTGCATCACTCCCAGCATCACATAGATGCGGTCCATGCGTCACCAGTTGAAGTCCATGAACTCACCCGGCCAACCTTACCATAGGACGCCATTTCGGGCTTGGATGACGGAGGCTAGACATCGGCAAACCGCGGCGACCGGCGGTTCCCGGCCTCGGCCATTCGTCCGCCGAGCTTCCGATGATCAAATCAAGGTCTTGATCGGCATAGGGGGCGGCGGCTACCCGCCGAAGGTGGCGCTGTCGAATCTCGTCGCGTCGCTGAAGGGCGTGTCATCACGTATGCTCCGACAGCAGTTTGGAGACTTTCATCTGTGGCTGAAGCGGCGGGGCGTGTTGTGGTCGCCTTCCTATATCGCGTCATCGTGCGGCGGTGCGCCGATAGATATCCTTCGGCAATACATTGAGGAACAGCAAGCGCCCTACTAGGACGCCTGCGGCGTCCGTGCTCTCGACACCGGACTAAACTCCGGGGCTTCCCGCACATCTGGTGAGCGGTCACGGGCCTGAAAAGTGAGGGCGCAACTGGTTCTAGTATTTCCCCCTCAACATCGCGCCGTGCCATCCAAGTTACGTTAAAATCACTTAAATGCGCGCCATTGGACAGGCGCAATCATTCGCTTGGCGTTGTCTGCCGTGTTTGCACGGCGGCGGCGCAGAAACATGCTCATCAGCGCGCGAAATCTCCGGTTTGCGACAGGTCTGCTCGCTTATCCAGCAGCGATTCCCACGGTACGCCAGCGTCCCAGCGCTCCACCAACAGATCGATGAAGGCCCGGATGCGTGGGGACATGTGTCGCTTGCTGGGATAAAGCACACGGATAGGGTCGGGTTGGGGACGATAATCCTCCAACACCTCCACCGCGTTGCGTCTTTGCTGGAAAGTGGCGAACTTGTGGAGAAGATGACGACCGATCCGCGCGAGCCGACCGTGTCGTATGTCGCGTGGCGCAGTGATCGAGAAGGACGCGCACTGCAGTGGTGGCTGGAGAAGTTGCGGCAGCCCCGATTTGCCGGGCGCTTGCTGCGCGGGACGGCATGACAGGCGCAACAACGATAGTGATGCGATATTCTGGACCGGCGGCTGACAAACACCGCGCGGAATGGCTGAAACCGGTCTTATGACGCCAGTCGTCAGCGCAGAGCGAGACTCCCGCGCACCAGGTACGCGTGACGTCTGCTCATCCCCAATAACTTCACTACGGCGTGATATTCCCGGCACGGGCTATCGCCTTGTTCGCTTCGATGCCCTCGTTCACAGCGGCGGCGAAATCTCGGCCGAACAAATTACCAGGCGTGGAGGACTGCTGCTCGCGCGCGTCACGACGCGCCAGTAGCCATCGAAGTGCTTAAGCGGCACATTTCCAGCCGGTCGCGGCGCGCCCGCGAGAAACCAACGCGAAATCTGCCGCTAATTGGGAGTGAGCGGGCGGCATATTTTCACCGCGCAGTTGAGACGCGGAAATCGCTAACGCTTTCGAGTAGCGAGGCGAGGTGACGAATCGTCGACTCAGCCTGCCGACCAGACACCAGTTGGACGTTGATCGGCATGCCTTCTCGGCTGGTGGCCGAACCGGATAGACAAGCCCGGAAGACCCGTCACGTTCCATTACGAAAGATCGGTCGCTTTGTCGATAACGAGCCTGTACTGGAACGAAGCGCCGGTGAGCGGTCGCTTGCAGGCCAATCCAACATTGGAACGTAGGCTCAATGACTCATGTGGCTCGGACACGGCGGGTCGCCGTCTATATCGCCGCTCCCCCAGCGGTAGGCGTTACAGCAGTGTCCGGACAACTTCCTGCGGAATGTACTGAGCGCGCAGTCGCCTTCCGAGATCATGGTCGCCCTCGGTTGCGCGGCAGGGTACAGGGGGGCGGGCGAAGTTGACGGAAGACTGTTAATGGACTATATTCGGTCTACCCATGCCATCCACAGGAGCCGTGCGATGCGAATCGCCGATCACGTCAAGCCGATCAGCTATCTCAAGAGTGAAGCCGCACAGATCGTCAAGGACCTCGCTGAATCCGGTGAACCGTTAATCATCACCCAAAACGGCGAAGCCAAGCTTGTTGTCCAAGACGTACGCAGCTACGAATCCGACCGGCAGACATTGGCCCTGCTGAAGATCCTGGCCCTTGGGCAAAAGCAGATCGAGCAGGAAAAGTTTTCCGACATCGATGATGTGTTCGCAGAACTGGACGAACTGGACCGACAAGAGAAGCGGCGCTGATGGCCTCCAAATTGCTGCGGGCGAAGCTTCTCGACAGCGGTAAAGCCGAACTGAGGCGGGTGCGCCGCTACGTTGTGGACGCATTTGGAATGACCGTCTGGGAAGACTCATATGCTCAGATCCAGGCGTCCATAACTCGCATCCGGGAGTTTCCGGAATTCGGTCACATTGTCGATGAACTCAGTGGGCTAACCGCGAACAGGTTCCGCGAAGTGCATTGCGGAAAGAATCGAATTATCTATGAAGTCAGGGACGACACCATTTATGTGCACTTGATCATAGATCAGCGTCGGGATCTAACTGCCCTGCTGCAAAAGATCATCCTGCATGTGTGAGAAGAGACGATCGGCGTCGCGATCGGTTGGTATGGATTATTTTCCCTGAGTCGAAGGCTCACCGCTACAGAACGGTGAGGCTCTCTTTTTCAACTAGCCAAGGCAAAGGCCAATCACCCTAGTTGGGCCGGTCGAAAAACGACGAATTTAGTGGGGCTTTCAACAGGACGGGGCCGATTGGGCGCGACAGAAGCGTCGCCACGGCGCCGCCCACATGCCAGCCATCCATCTCGGACTCGTAGTGGTTATGCACCAGTCGATCCAGGCATAGCACTTCCACGCCGTCGGCGTTCACCGTGCCAAGCACTTTGGCTACCGTCAACCGACAGCTGCTGCCCTTGCGCTTTACCATCACAATGCCGTCTCCAACGGTGATGGCGTATTCGCCGACTTTCACCGGGAAGAAATGACCGTCAAAAAGCTGACCTGAACCGCGCCTTTCTCGACGTGGCATTCGGCGAGATTCGTCGCCAGATCGAACAAGAGCGTGTGGTATGGGACAACGCTAGTGACGGCGGATCGCTTCTTTCCTAGCTCAAAGCGTTGCCCATGCTGCGGTGAGGTAAATTCGGCTTTGGCGCTAAAGGATCGAGAGGCTTCGGCCTGGGAAATGCGTACCCGTTTCTGCGAGGTCACGGAAGTGTGCTCGCGGTCCGAGCCTGCCGCACCAGCAGGGTGTTCATCACCGAATACCAGGGAAGGCCGCCTGCATCGTGAGAAAGAAGTAGTGGTCATCCTGGAAGCCGTAGGCCACGCGCTTGACCACCTTGATCCGGTCTCGAGCTCGCAGGCTGTATTCATATTCATGACCGCTGCACGTAGCCGGGCACATCCGTCAGGGCCGCGCCGATCAAAGAATTGGGCGGATGTCCTCGCGCGAACGCCCATGCTCCACCCACAGCACCCGCTTGCTCGACCGCTCGCCAATGACCGTGGCGTAGCGGCGTCCATTCTGAATGGCAAACTCGTGCATGGCGAGAACCGTGACGCCGCTCAGGTCCGCCGGCCCCAGTTCCTACTCGAAGTGGCGCTGGTCATGAAGAGAGTCTCTTCAGAACCCTTTTCACCACCGGGAATTACCGTGCTCAGATGTGGCAAGCACTGTGCCTAGACGAAACAACGTGGAGCTTGGAAATCGATTACGCCACGGACAATCTCGCGCATCG
>NZ_JBFTND010000173.1:0-16333 GCF_056397305.1 Cupriavidus sp. 05N40 | reverse complement strand
GCTTTGCCTCGTCGTCGTCGGTCAGTTCCGCCACCACGCCGGCGGCTATGCGCCGCGAGCGGGCCAGGGCGCCGTTGCCGCGCTTGCCCCCGTGCTGGTCGCTGCCGGGCGGGGTGTGGTCGGGCGCGGCGCTCATCGCGGCGGCTCCTCGTCCAGGTACTGCCACAAGTCGCGCGGGTCGAACGACAGCATCGCCGCCAGCACCACCACCAGCGCGCCGAACGACCACAGCGCCACGCCGGGCAGCACCTGGGCCATGGTGGAAAGCTTCACCAGCGTGACCAGCACCCCGATCATGAAGACCTCGATCATGCCCCAGGGACGGGTCTGGCGGATGCCGCGCACGATGCGCTCGAAGCCGGCCGGCATGCGGTGGCGCGCCATCGGCACCAGCAGGTACAGCATCATCAGCATCTCGGTCAGCGGAAACAGGATGGTGGTGGCGAACACCAGGATCGCCACCAGCGACATATTGTCGGCATGGAGCGCCAGCACCGCGCCCCACAGCGTGGTCTCGGTGCGCACGCCCTTGAGATCCATCTCGACGATCGGGTAGGCGTTGGACACCGCGAACAGGATCAGCGCGGCCAGCACCAGCGGCAGCAGCCGCGCATAGGCGCGCGAGCTTTCGCGGTAGAGCTGGCCACCGCAGCGCAGGCACAGCGCCCGCTCGCCGGTGCCAAGGCGCTCGCGCTGGTAGACCGCGTCGCAGTATTCGCAGGCCACCAGATGCGCCAGCGCCGCCGGCGCGACTGGCGTGCCGGGCGCGCCCGGACTGGTCTCGCCGCGGCCGGCTTCGCTCATGCCTTGCCGGAGCCCGCCACGTCCTCGGCCGTGGTGACGGGTTTGCCTTGTGCGAGCACGCGCGGCGGATCGGCCGGGTGCTGCGAGCCGATGGTCCAGTCGCGCAGCAGCGCGTAGGCCACCGCCAGCAGCGTGGGCCCGATGAACACGCCGAGGAAGCCGAAGGCCAGCGCGCCGCCGAACACGCCCAGCATGACCCAGATCAGCGGCATGTCGGTGCCCTTGCTGATCAGCAGCGGCTTGATGATGTTGTCGGCCATGCTGACCACGCCCACGCCCCACACCACCATGAAGATGGCCCAGCCCAGCGAGCCGGTGTGGTACAGCCACAGCGCGGCCGGKATCCASACCAGCGGCGGGCCCACCGGGATCACCGAGAGGAAGAAGGTGACGAAGCCAAGGATGGCCGCGCCGGGCACGCCGGCGATCCAGAAGCCGATGCCGGCCAGCACCGCCTGCACGAAGGCGGTGCCGAGCACGCCGTAGACCACGCCCTTGACGGTATTGCCGGCCAGCGCCAGCAGGTGGTCGGCGCGCTCGCCGGCGATGCGGCGCATGCCCGCGCGCAGCCACGCCACCGCGAATTCGCCGCCGGTATAGAAAAAGAACGCCAGCACGATGGACAATGCCAGCTGCCCGAGCCCGGCGCCGATCGAAAGCCCCGCGCCCAGCACCGCGTGGCCCACCGGCGCGATCAGCTTGCGCAGGTTGGCCACCATGTCGGAGTCGGCGTGGATCACCTTGTCCCAGCTGTTCTGCAGGTAGTTGCCCACGTAGGGCAGGCCGGTCAGCCAGTCCGGCAGCGCCGGCAGGCCGTTGTCCACGAAACGGTCGACCAGGCCGGACAACTCGTCGATATGGGCGGAGAAGCTGGCGCCCGCGTAGACGAAGGGGCCCAGCACGATCACGGCGGCCAGCAGCACGCAGATCACCGCGGCCAGGCTGCGCCGGTTGCCCAGCCAGCGCGACAGCACCGAATACGGGTACCAGGAGCTGAAGGCGAGGATGGCGGCCCACAGCAGGGCGGTGGTGAAGGGCGCCAGCACCAGCAGCGAGCCGCCGATCAGGACGACCAGCGCAAGCACGGCGGCGAGTTTTTCAATCAGTTGGCTGGAGCTCATCGGGCGTATGTCCGGACATGCCGGCGTGACGGGAACGCCGACAATATATAGGAAAACATAGACCCTTCCGGCCGATAACGCGTGCGCCGGCGCGCGCGGGAAAAAATGCTGCAGTGCGGATGCCGCACTGCGGCCCGCGCGTTCCGCGTGGCGCGCGCGGGCCTGCGCCGATCGGTGCGGGGATGCCGCCGCTGCGTGGCACCCCCGGGCAGGGCGGGAGGCCGCCGGGTAACGCCCGCGGCGCTCCGCGCCGCCCGCCGGGCCGCTTTACACGCTTCAGCGCGGGGCCGGTGCCTCGGCCTGCGCCGGCGGTCCCTGTTCGAGCAGCGCGGCGATCAGGTCCGACTGGGTGACGATGCCCAGCAGGCGCCGCTGCGCATCCACCACCGGCATCTCGTGCAGGCCGCCGTCGGAGAAGGCGCGCGCCAGTTCCACCATGGGCTGCTCGGGCCGGGCGGTGGCCACGCCGGTGTGCATCAGGTCACCCGCGTTGCCCGCGCGTGGCTGGCTGGCGCCGGCGCGCACGGCGAGCAGGTCGACCAGGTTGAGCATGCCGACCAGGCGGTGTGCTTCGTCCACCACCGGCAGCGTGCGCAGGCCGTGCCGGTTGAGCAGGGCGYGGGCCTGCACGCCGCTGTGGCCAGGCTGCACCGTGACGACGTCGCGCGACATGATGTGCTCGCAGCGCACGTCGCCGAAGCGGCGGCGATAGGCGCGCATCTGCGCCGCCACCAGGATTTCTTCCAGGTCGTCTTCTTCGATGTCGAGGAATTCGCCGCGCGTCTTGAGCACCTCGTCGAGGTCGGCGCGATTGAAGCCCACGCGCTCGCTGGGCAGCGGATCGGCGGTGCGGTGCGGGTTGGCGTGGTCGGCCGGGCGGTGCGGATAGCGCCGGCGCAGCGCGTTGTTGAACAGCAGCGCGATCAGCAGGAGCAGCATCGAGTTGAGCAGCACCGGGAACGCCACGAAGCCGAAACCGAGCTTGGCGACGGCCGGGCCGCCGAACACTGCGGTGATCGCCACCGCGCCGCTGGGCGGATGCACGCAGTGCAGCTGGAACATCATGACGATGGCCAGCGCCACCGCCACGGCGGCGGCCAGGCCAGGGTCCGGAATCCAGCGCGCGCAGGCCACGCCGATCAGGGCCGCCACCAGGTTGCCGCCGATGATGGACCACGGCTGCGCCAGCGGGCTGGCCGGCACCGCGAACAGCAGCACCGCCGAGGCCCCCATCGGCGCCACGAACCACGGGTTGACCCCGCCCAGCAAGCGGCGGCTGATCCATTCGGTGACCAGCAGGCCGAGCAGCGCGCCCAGGCAGCTCTTGAAGCGCTCGCGCTTGCTGCCGGCAATGGGCGTGGGAACGAAGGCTCGCAGCCATGCGCGCGCCCGCGCTGGCGTGAGTTCGGCTAGGGAGGGGGCCTGGGATGGTGGCATGGACGGGCCTGGTTCTGCGGTTCTGGAAGCGGCGGGACGAAAGCGGGCGGCGCGGGCAGGCGGCTGGCGGCTACGCATCATGCGTAGCGCGTCGTCACCTTGGCTGCGCTGCAGCAAACCGGTCCGCAAATATATCATGACGTGATACATTGCGCTGTCTCGGCGCTTGCGATGCTGCAAGCCCCGCGTGCCCCACATAAGCCTCTTACACGCCCCGCGCGAGCCTCATCATGCACTTTGAAAAACGCGACTACGCCGTCAGCCGGCGCCTGCTGCTGCTTGCCGCGCTGGCGCCGGTGATCGGCGCCATCAGCACGGCGGCTGCCGTGCTGCTGCTGAACCTGATTCGCTTCTTCACCAACCTTTTCTTCTACCAGACGCTGTCGCTGGCGGAGCGCTCGCCGGCGCAGCACGCGCTGGGCGCGTGGGTGATCCTGGTGCCGGTGGCCGGAGGCCTGCTGGTGGGGCTGATGGCGCGCTACGGCAGCGACAAGATCCGCGGCCATGGCATCCCCGAGGCCATCGAGGCGGTGCTGTTCGGCAAGAGCAAGATGTCGCCGCGCGTGGCGGTGCTCAAGCCCTTGTCTTCCGGCATCGTGATCGGCAGCGGCGGGCCATTCGGGGCCGAAGGCCCGATCATCATGACCGGCGGCTCGATCGCCTCGCTGCTCGCGCAATACCTGCACCTGACCGCCGCCGAGCGCAAGACGCTGCTGGTGGCCGGGGCCTGCGCCGGCATGACGGCGATCTTCGGCACGCCGGTGGCGGCGGTGCTGCTGGCGGTGGAGCTGCTGCTGTTCGAGCTGCGCCCGCGCAGCCTGCTGCCGGTGGCGCTGGCCTGCGCGATGGCTGGCTTCCTGCGCCCGCTGGTATTCGAGTCCGGCCCGCTGTTTGCCATGCAGACGGCGCCGGTATCCACCGCCGCCCTTGGCTCCTGCGTGGTCGCGGGCCTGCTGTGCGGCGTGCTCGGCGCGGCGCTGACGCTGGCCCTGTACCGCACCGAAGACCAGTTCTCGCGGCTCAAGCTGCACTGGATGTGGTGGCCCGCCATCGGCGGCCTGGTGGTCGGCATCGGTGGCTACTTCGAACCGCGCGCGCTCGGCGTGGGCTATGACGTGATCGCCGACCTGCTGCATAACCGCCTGGCGCTGGAGGTCGCGCTGGCCCTGCTGGCGGTCAAGGCGGTGATCTGGGTCGTCGCGCTCGGCTCCGGTACCTCGGGCGGGGTGCTGGCCCCGCTGCTGATGCTCGGTGCCGGGCTCGGCGTGGCGCTTGGCGCAGTCCTGCCCGGTGGCTCGCCCGAGCTCTGGGCGCTGGTGTGCATGGCGGGCGTGCTGGGCAGCGTGCTCGGCGCGCCGCTGACCGCCATCGTCTTCGCTTTCGGGCTGACGCATGACAGCAACGCGCTGCTGCCGCTGCTGCTGACCACCGCCGTCGCGCACGGCTTCACCGTGCTGACCATGAAGCGGTCGATCATGACCGAGAAGATCGCCCGCCGCGGGCTGCATATCTATCGCGAATACGGGGTCGACCCGCTTGAGCGCCAGCATGTGGCGGACCTGATGACCACCGCGGTGGTGAGCGTGGATGGCGACCAGCCCGTCAGCGCCCTGTGGCCGCGGTATTTCGGCGAGCACGCGCCGCATCGCGCTTATCCGGTGCTGTGCGGCGGGCGCGTGGCCGGCATGCTGGAGCGCAATGCCTTGCGCGGGCGCGAAGGCGCATCGATGAGCGGACGCGAGCTGATGACGCCGCTGCGCCCGGATCAGGTGCTGCTGCCTGCCCAGACCGCGCGCGTCGCGGCCGGGCGCATGGCGGAACTGAGCGTGGGGCGCCTGCCGGTGGTGGCGGATCTGGAATCGATGCGCCTGGTCGGCGTGGTATCGCTGCGCGACCTGCTGCGGCCCAGCGGGCAGGTCCTGCATGAAGAGACGCAGCGCGAACGGCTGCGAGGCGTGGCGGCGGGCTGAACGCCGCAACGGTGTTCAGAGCTTGTAGCTCGACAGCAGGATGCTGGTCTCGGTGGCCCCGATCCCGTCGATCAGGCGGATCCGGTCGAGCGTACGATCGAACGCCTCGAGCGTGTCGGCGCGTAGTTCGGCAATGATGTCCCAGCGCCCGTTGGTGGTGTGCAGCGTCTGCACATTGGGCTCGCCGCGCAGGGCCTGGAGCACCTGGCGAGCCTTGTTGCCCTCCACGGCGATGGTCGTCCAGGCGCGGATGCGGTGGGTCTCGGCTTCCGGCTTGAGGCGGACCGTGTAGCCGACGATCAGCCCCTCCCTCTCCAGCTTGTCGATGCGGTTCTGGACGGTGGCGCGCGACACGCGCAGGGCCTTGGCCAGGGCAGTGGCGGGCATGCGGGCGTTGTCGCGCAGCAGGGCTAGCAACTGGCGGTCGGTGTCGTCCATGGCGGTTCCTGGTGGGTCTTGGGGCGCACTTGCGGCCCCGATTGGCGATTCGCCAATATGACCTTGCATATTGCAAATCATAGCAGCGGAATTGCGCAGTTTGCTGGCTTTTGGTTAGCGCCGCACTGCACCAGAATGCAGGCATCCCCAGTCACCGCGCGTCCACCGCGCGTCAACCACCAAGGAGCCAGCGTGACCAACCAGCCCACCATCCTGCTTGTCGACCCGACCCACTACGACGTGTCCTACAGCATCAATCCGTGGATGGATCCGGGCCTCTGGGCGCGTGATCCGCGCGGCATGCACCAGCACGCGGTGGGTTCCTTCGCAGCGCTGCATGCGGCCTTGCAGGCGTCCGGCTTCGTGGTGGAGACCGCCCCGGGCGCGCCTGGCCTGCCCGACATGGTGTTCCCCGCCAACGCAGCCGTGGTGCTGGACGGCCATGCGGTGCTGGCGCGCTTTCGCTATCCGGAGCGCGCCGGCGAGGAAGTCCCGTTCGCCAGGATCTTCGAGGGCCTGCGCGAGCGCGGCCTGATCGATTCGGTCAGCGTGCTGCCCGAGGGCTGCTACCAGGAGGGCGCCGGCGACTGCATCTGGGATGCGGTGCGCGGTCATTTCTGGGCCGGCTTCGGCCCGCGTTCGACGCGCGCGGCGGCCGATGTCATGGGCAGCCGTTTCGGCCGCGAGGTGGTGGCGCTGGAACTGGCGACCGAGCAGAGCTATCACCTCGACGTGTGCTTCTGCCCGCTGTCCGGCGGCGAGATCCTCTACTACCCGCCCGCGTTCACGCAGGAGGCGCTGCGCACGCTGCGCGAGCGCGTGCCGGCCAGCCTGCGCATCGAGGCGAGCGAGGACGACCTGCGCCACTTCAGCGTCAACGCGGTCAACCTGCACGACCAGATCGTGATGACACGTACCACGCCGCACCTGCGCGCCGAGCTGGGCCAGCGCGGCTACCAGCTGCGCGAGGTGGACCTGTCGCCGTTCATGCTGTCCGGTGGCGGCGCCTACTGCATGACGCTGCGGCTTGACCGCACCAGCGCGGCGGGGCAGGCCGCGGGTGCCGGTCGCACCGCCGCGGCAGCGGTTGCCGCCTGAGCCGGGCGGCAGGACGACACGACAACAAGACAACAAGACAAGACACGACAGGGAGAGCACCATGAAGGAGATCGCCATGACCCGCTTCCTCGACGCCGCCGACGTGGCGGCGCTGGTGCGCGAGACGGGCGTCGCCAGCGCCATCGCGCAGATCGCGCATCATGTCCGCCAGGATTTCATGCGCTGGGATGCGTTCGACAAATCGGCGCGGCTGGCCGCGCATTCGGCCGGTGGCGTGATCGAGTTGATGCCGGTGAGCGACGGCGTGCAATACGCGTTCAAGTACGTCAATGGCCATCCGCGCAACGCGCTGGTCGGCATGCCCACGGTGATGGCTTTCGGCGTGCTGGCCGAGGTGGCGAGCGGCTTCCCGCTGCTGCTGTGCGATCTGACGCTGGCCACCGCGCTGCGCACCGCCGCCACCTCGGCGCTGGCCGCGCAGGCCATGGCGCGGCCCGGCTCCGCCACGATGGCGCTGATCGGCAACGGCGCGCAGGCGGAGTTCCAGGCGCTGGCCTTCCACGCCATGCTGGGCATCCGCGAGATCCGCGCCTACGACATCGACCCGGCGGCGAGCGCGCGGCTGGCGCGCAACCTGGCCGCCGTGCCGGGATTGAAGGTGGTGCCGGTGGCGTCGGTACGCGACGCGGTGCGCGGCGCCGATATCGTCAGCACCGTCACCGCGGACAAGACGCGCGCCACCATCCTCACGCCCGACATGGTGGCGCCGGGCATGCATCTCAACGCGGTGGGCGGCGATTGCCCGGGCAAGACCGAACTGCACGCGGATATCCTGCGCGCGGCGCGCATCGTGGTCGAGTACGCACCGCAGACCCGCATCGAGGGCGAGATCCAGCAGTTGCCGGCGGATGCGCCGGTCACGGAATTGTGGGAGGTGCTGGGCGGCCGCGCGCCGGGACGCGGCGGCGCGGACGAAGTGACGGTGTTCGATTCGGTCGGCTTCGCGCTGGAGGACTACGCCGCGCTGCGCTGGATCCATGCCGCGGCCCATGCGCGGCACCGCGGCAGCCACGTGGAGCTGGTGGCCACGCCACCGGACCCGCGCAATCTCTACGGCTGGATGATGGAGGCGGCGGTCCCGCGGCCTGAACCGGCCGCGGTGGCGGAACTGGCCTGAAGCCRGCCGCCGTGCGGTAAGCCGGCGCGCGCCGGCCGGCCAGGTGGCTGGTTCAGCCGGCCGCGCCGCGCGTCATCATCAGCTGCGCGCGCAGGAAGCCCTTGACCTCTTCCAGCGACGGCGTCTTCAGGAAGACCATGATGCCCCAGTGCTGCAGGGCGTCGGCCACGCCGTCATAGGCCTGGCGGTTGGTGATCACGGCGAAGATGACATTCTGGCGGGTGAAGAAGTTCTGCAGCTTCTCGATGGTCGCCGATTCGGCGTCGCTGAGTTCTTCCACGTAGTACAGCACCACCCGCGGGTGCGAGCTGACCGACGTAATGATGGTATCCACCACGTCCTCCACCACCACGCTCTTGAGGGGCAGGCCCCATTTGCCCAGTTGCGCGTGGATGCGCTGGGCTTCCTGGTGATTGGGGTGGAATACCACCAGGTCAAGCTCGTGCACCGACGGCAGTTCCTGGCCGACTCGCGTGGCCAGCAGGCGGTGCACGGTCTCCTTGTGAATACGGCGGTGGCCGCCGTTGGTCTTCCAGGCCCCGAGTTCGCCGCGCTCCACCATCTTCTGTACGGTGCCCAACGAGACATTGAGCAACTTGGCGGCGGTACGCGTGCTGTAATAAGGCTTCTCAGCCAGTTCTGAATCCAGTTTCATCCGTTCACCCGTTAAGAAAACATCACACTGCGGTCAGACTGGCAGTGACAGCGCGTACCTCCCGCGCTGGTTTGGGCCCCGGCCACGCATAAAAAAAGCGCAACAACTCAATGGCTTGCTGGCACCGCTGAGCCTCTTGCATGACTTGCCCGTTACCCTGGGCGCCGGAAGCGGAGGTGCTCCGCAGCCATGCAAGGGCGTGATCTATGTCACAAGTGCCTTCTTCTTCCAACGGAAGAATGCCGGTTCCCAATCATATGCGCTATCGAACATATATCACCAGCCAGGGCCGGCAAATATTTCGAAAACGCCTCGAACGCTCCCACTTCTGTGTTTAAACGCATATTGCCGCGTTTTGGCAGACACGCGAAGCCCGCGATTTCTTGCAAACAATGCAGACATCCAGGCGGCTCCCGGATGATGCCCGGGTGATGCCCGACTCGCGCGGTTTCGATGCCGCATGCTACTGAAGACCGCCGGCGGCGCGCGGGGTTCCTGGCACCGGATCGCCGCGCCGGCGAGGCCAGATCCGCAGGCGCCGGCAACTATCCGTGCCCGCCGGGGCCGGCTGCCGCGACGGCGGGAAGCGTGCCGCCAATCGTACCGGGAAGCGTGCCGGGAAGCGCGGCCGGCGGCTGCGCGAGGCCCGGCGCCGGTGCCTTGGCGGCCTCCGCAGGCAGGCCGCCGGGCTCGCTGCATGGAACGGCGCCCTGCGCTGCCGCGCTGCCATCCACGCGCGCGATGCCGGCGTGCGCCGTGGCCGGCGCCGAGGCGCCCCGGGTCTTGAGTTCGTGCGTCTTGATCACGATGAAGTATTCGTAGATCGACTGCAGGATGGCGTAGGTGAGGCCGGCACGGCCGTCGAGGAAGCCGCGCTTGCCGACGTAGAGCAGCACGAACTTGGCCAGTGGGCGTAGCGGCAGGCGGTAGAACAGCTCCTTCTGATGCGCGCGCCGCTGGTGGAAGTCCGGCGCGAACAGCGCCTCGCGCAGGCTGAAATCCGCCTTGCCGCGCCGGTTGTCGATGGTCTGCTGCGCTTCCAGGCTGCTGTAGCTGTTGTGGCGCGTGATCCAGTGGCTCAGGCCCTTGCTGAAGGGAAAGTGGTCGAGATAGCCGGACAGCTCGCCGGCCGGGCCGTCGGGGATCGAGACGGGATTGACCAGCCGTTCGTAGCGCATGCGCTCCGGCCGGAACAGGCGCAGGTAGAAGGGCGAGGTCTGCACGTGGCGCAGCCAGGTGCCGAGGAAGAAATCGCGCCGCTGCACGCGGAACGCCACCTCGTCGCGCGCGGCGCGCACGGCGGCCAGTGCGTGCTCGGCCAGCGCCGGTGTCATGCGCTCGTCGGCGTCGATATAGAACACCCAGGGATGGCGGAAGGCGATGTTGCGCAGGCCCCAGTTCTGGTGGCTGGCCCAGTTGTCGAAGGGGCGCTGCGTGACGCGGGCGCCAAAGCGCGTGGCGATTTCCACGGTGGCATCGGTGCTCATGGAGTCGTAGACATGGATGTCGTCCGACCAGGCCACGCTCTGCAGGCAGCCCGGCAGGTCCTGCTCTTCGTTGCGGGTGAGGATCAGCACCGAGATGCCAGGCGCGGCCGGCGAGCCCGGCCGGCCCATGCGCACGGGATGGCTCATCTGCCTGAAGTTGCTAGGCCTTGCCATGTCTCGTCCTCGTGCCGATGGCCCGGGCCGGCGTGCCGGCATAGACCGTCCACGGCGTGCGCAGGCTCCTGGTGACCACGGAGCGCGGCGCGACCACCGCGCCTTCGGCCACGGACACGCCCGGCGAGACGAACGCTTCGGCACAGATCCACACATGCGGCGCCAGCACGATGGGATGCGCGACCAGCTGGAAATTGGCGCTGTTGTAGTCGTGGCTGCCGGTGCACAGGTGCGCGCCCTGGGAAACCACGCAGTAGTCGCCGATTTCGATCGGCGCCATGTTGTACAGCGTGACCCCGTCGGCCACGCCCACGTGGCCGCCCACGCTCAGGTCCCACGGCGCCCAGATCCTGACCGAGGGGTAGATGTGGACATGCGGCCCGAGGCGCGCGCCGAACAGCCGCAGCAGCGCCGCGCGCCACACGTGCAGCGGGCGCGGGCTGGGCCGGAACARGCACAGCCAGACCCACCGCCAGAGCTGCCGCTGCAGGCGGTTGCCCAGCGAGAACGAGGCGCCCGTGGTCGGGTCGTTGCCTTGTAGGATCATCGTCGGTCCGCTCGGTGTGATCGAGGCCCGCTCAGCTTGTCCGGTGTCGGCGCTGCTACGCTGTCAATGGTTGGCGACCGCGGTACGGGCCAGTACCGCGGTCGCCGGCCCCGGCCGACGGCCCGGGCTTTGTCCCGCACCGGCCGCGCCTGGCGCCGGTTGGACGCAAGGCGCGCGGGAAGGGGTGAAGCCATGGTGGCGCGGCGTACGGCGCGCTTCGGTGCGGCACCTCACATAGCGCGGCGTGACCGTGCAGAGCGTGCGCAGGAGCCCGCGGGGAGCGGGCGGGGCCGGACGGGATGGGCCGGGCCGAGGCCAGGACCGCAAGGCGCGCGGGGCGGCGCGCCGTGGCTCAGAGCCTGTACTTCTTCACCTTGTCGAACAAGGTGGTCTTGGCGATGCCCAGTGCCTCGGCGGCGCGGCTCAGGTTGCCTTCATGGCGGCGCATGGCCTCGGCCACCATGGCCCGTTCGAACTGCTCCACGGCCTGCGCCAGTGGCAGCGCGGCCGGCTCGGCGGTGCCCTGGCCCGGGTTGCAGCCCAGCCCCAGCACGTGGCGCTCGGCCAGGTTGCGCAGCTCGCGCACATTGCCGGGCCACGGGTAGGCCATCAGCGCGGCCATCTCGGCCCGGCTGGCGGCTACCGCCTCGCGCTCGAAGCGCAGGGCGGCCTGGGCCACGAAATGCTCGAACAGCGGCGGCACGTCTTCGCGCCGCTCGCGCAGCGGCGGCAGCTCCAGCGTCACCACGTTGAGACGGTAATAGAGGTCGGCGCGGAACTGGCCGGCCTCCGACAGCGCCTTGAGGTCCGCCTTGGTGGCCGCCACCACGCGGGTGTTGACCGGTACCGGCGTATTGGAGCCGAGCCGCTCCACCACGCGTTCCTGCAACACCCGCAGCAGCTTGATCTGCATCTGCATCGGCATGCTTTCGATCTCGTCGAGGAACAGCGTGCCGCCCTCGGCGTGCTCGACCTTGCCGATGCGCCGCCGCGCCGCGCCGGTGAAGGAGCCGGCTTCGTGGCCGAAGATCTCGCTCTCGAACAGCTGCTCGGGCAGGCCGCCGCAGTTGATCGGCACGAAATGCCGTGCATGGCGCGCGCTGGCTTCGTGCAGGCAGCGTGCCACCAGTTCCTTGCCGGTGCCGGTCTCGCCGTGGATGAGCACGTTGGCGGCGGTGTCGGCCAGGTCCGCAATCAGCTTGCGCAGCCGTTCGATGGCCGGCGACTGCCCGATCAGGCGCGCCTGCAGCGTGTCGCGCCCGGCCAGCTTGCGGCGCAGTTCGGCCACTTCCAGCACCAGGCGGCGCTGCTCCAGCGCGCGCCGCGCCACCTCCACCAGCTGCTCGGGCGAGAAGGGCTTCTCCAGGAAGTCGTAGGCACCGGACTTCATGGCCTGCACCGCCAGGCTGACATCGCCGTGGCCGGTCACCATGATCACCGGCAGCGCGCCGTCGCGTGCCTTGAGTTCGCGCAGCAGCGCCATGCCGTCCATGCCGGGCAGGCGGATATCGCTGACCACCACGCCGGCGAAGTTCTCGCCGGCTTCGCGCAGCGCTGCCTCGGCGCTGCCGACCGCGCGCGTGGCAATGCCTTCGAGCCGCAGGGCCTGCTCGCAGCCCAGGCGTACGTCGGGATCGTCTTCGACGATCAGTACGGTGAGCGGATTACTTGTCATGGCCGGTTTCCCTGCTTGCCTGGTTTTCCTGGCGCGCGCCGGGCCGCGCCAGCGGCAGCACCAGCGTGAAGCAGGCGCCGCCGTCCGGGTGATTGCTGGCCTCGAGGCTGCCGCCCGATTCATCCAGGATGCCGGCCGACAGCGCCAGGCCGAGCCCCAGGCCCTGGCCGGCGGGCTTGGTGGTGAAGAAGGGCTCGAACAGGCGGGCGAACGCCTCCTCGGACAAGCCCGCGCCGTTGTCGCGGATGGTCAGGCGGAGCTTGTCGCCCGCCAGGTGGCCGCGCACTTCCAGCCGCGGCGCGGGCATGCCGGCCACGGCGTCGAGCGCATTGCCGAGCAGGTTGACCAGCACCTGCTCCAGGCGGTTGGGGTCGCACGCCAGCACCAGGCCGGGCTCGAGCTGGCGGCTCAGTTCCGGGCGCACCGCCTGCAGGCGCGTGTCGAGCAGGAACAGCGCGTTGTCCAGCGCTTCGTCCAGCCGCGCGGTGCAGCTGCCGTTGCCGGGCTTGCGCGCGAACGACTTGAGCGCGCCGGTGATGCGGCCCATGCGCTCGACCAGGCCGATGATGGTGCCGAGGTTGGCCTGCGCCGTGGCGTTGTCGCCGCGTTCGAGAAATTTCTGCGTGTTGCCCGAGAGCGTGCGCAGTGCCGCCAGCGGCTGGTTCAGCTCATGCGCGATACCGGTGGACATCTGGCCGACGGCGGCCAGCTTGCCGGCCTGGAGCAGGCCGTCCTGGGCCTGGCGCAAGGTCGCTTCGGCGCGGATGCGCTCGGCGACCTCGGCCTGCAGCTGCTGGTTGGCGGTCCACAGGTCGGCGGTGCGCTCGGCCACCTTGCGTTCGAGTTCGCCGTTCGCGGCTTCCAGCGCCACGCGCGCGGCCAGGCGCTCGCCGACGATGCGCCGGCGCACGTTCCAGGCCGCCGCCAGCAGCAGCACGAAGGCCGTCAGCACGCCCGCCAGCGCGGCGCTGTTGAGCGCGGCCAGGCGCGCCTGCGAAGTATTGGTGAGCAGCGTGAGCTGCCAGTCGGTGCCGACCAGCTCGGCGGTCTGCGCCAGCATGGGCGGACCGCGCCGCAGGCGCACCAGGGCGTCGCTGTCGGACAGCTTGCGCACCGGCGCCAGCTCTAGCTGCGGCAGGGGGGCGCGGTTGTACTGCAGGCTGTGCTGCAGCCGCTCGCGCTGCCCCGGCGCCAGCGGCCTGAGCGCGGCCAGCTTCAGCGACGGGTCCGAGGCCAGGATCACCACGCCGTTCTCGTCGGTCAGCAGCATCTGCGTGTCGGCGCCCTGCCAGCGGTTCTCCAGCGGCTCCAGGCCCACCTTGACCACCGCCACGCCGCTGGGCTTGTGGCGGTCGCCGAGCGGGGCGGAGAGATAGTAGCCGGGCTCGCTGCGCGTGGTGCCGACGCCGTAGAAACGGCCCAGCTGGCCATCGGCGGCATCGTTGAAATAGGTGCGGAAGCTGAGATCCTCGCCCATGTAGCTGTCGGGCCGCTGGTAGTTGCTGGTGGCGCGCACGCGGCCGTGCGCATCGAGCACGTATACCGCGCGCGTGCCGGCGCGGGCGTTGAGCGCCGCCAGGTACTGGTTGGCCGCCTCGACCCGCGCCGGGTCGTCCGGCCTGGCCAGCAGCGCGGCGATCTTGTCGTCCAGCGACAGCAGGCTGGGCACGTAGTCGTAGCGCCCCAGCTCGCTCGACAGCGCCTGGTCGTACAGCCGCAGCTGCACCTGGCCGCGCTCGCCCTGGCGTGCCAGGGCGGCGTCGTAGCTGTAGCGGTAGCCCAGCGCGCCAGCCAGCCCGACCAGCACCGCCAGCGCCAGCATGGCGAACAGGGGTACCCACTGGCGCAGGCGGYCGGTACGGCCGTGGCGAGAGGGGGCGTCGGGCAGGGCGCCTGGCGGGGTGGCGTGTGAACGGAACGGGCCAGTCATGGGCTTGCGAGAAAGGCTTTTGGGCTGCGGATGGCTGCAGCGCGCTTCGCCGTGGCAAGGAAATACACGGGCATGGCACGGCGGCGGCAGCGCGAATAACCCCGTCTTTTACCACATCGCGTATTGTGCACCGCAAAAGAAAAAGGCCCGGCTACCTGATCGGCAGCCGGGCCTTGGCGCGCTGGCAGTGTTACTTGCCGGCCAGGACCTGAACGGGTGTCAGGCCAAGGTTGCCGTCGGCAGCGGGGTCATCCGCTTCTTCGGGCACCGGCGCGCCGATGGCGCCTTCGCTTTTGGCGACGACGGTGGTGGCAATGGCGTTGCCAAGTACATTGGTGACGGTGCGGCCCATGTCGAGCACATGGTCGATGCCCAGCACCAGCAGGATGCCCGCCTCGGGCAGGCCGAACATCGGCAGTACCGCGGCCACCACCACCAGCGAGGCGCGCGGCACGCCGGCGATGCCCTTGCTGGTGACCAGCAGCACCAGCAGCATGGTGATCTGCTGCGTGAGCGAGAGGTGGATGCCATACACCTGCGCCACGAACAACGCGGCGAACGAGGTGTACATGATGGAGCCATCCAGGTTGAACGAGTAGCCCAGCGGCAGCACGAAGCCGGTGATGCGCTCCTTCACGCCGAAGCGGCCGAGCTGCTCGATCACCTTGGGGTAGGCCGATTCGCTGCTGGCGGTGGCGAAGCCGATCATCAGCGGCGCGCGCACCATCTTGAGCAGGCGGAACACGTCGCGGCCCAGGAAGAAGTAGCCCCCGGCGATCAGCGCCATCCACAGCAGCGCCAGCGACAGGTAGACGCTGCCCAGCAGCTTGGCGTACACCACCAGCACGCCCAGGCCCTCGGCCGTGATCACCGCGGCGATGGCGCCGAACACGCCCACCGGCGCGAACGCCATCACGTAGTTGGTGACCTTCAGCATGACGTGGCCGAGGCCGTCGATGGCCGCCAGCACGGGTTTGCCCACGCCGTCCTTGACGGTGCCCAGGGCAAAGCCGAAGAACAGCGAGAACACCACGATCTGCAGGATCTCGTTGGTGGCCATGGCCTCGACGAAGCTCTTGGGGAACATGTGCGCGATGAAGTCGCGCAGGTTCAGCGCCCCGGTCTTCAGGTTGGAGGCGGCGTCGGCCGGCGGCAGCGCCAGGTTCATGCCCTGGCCCGGCGTCAGCAGGTTGGCCATCAGCAGTCCCAGCAGCAGCGAGGTGATCGACGCGGCGATGAACCATGCCATGGCCTTCAGGCCGATGCGGCCCACGGCGCGGCCGTCGCCCATGCCAGCGATGCCGCTGACCAGCGTGGCGAACACCAGCGGCCCGATGATCATCTTGATCATGCGCAGGAACACGTCGGTGAGGATGGACAGGTAGTCCGCGATGGACTTGGCGGCGGCGGGGTCCGGCGCCATGTGGTGGGCTGCCGTGCCGGCCAGCACGCCGAGCAGCATCGCAAGGAAAATCAGGGTGGGCAGTCGGTTCAGTTTCATCAGAAGTCGGGCCATGCGCCCGGCGGGTGGCCGGGCGGCTGTTTTTGCGGGGGCGGGGCTGGCAGCTTCAGGCGTGGAGCGCCGTCCCGCGGGGAGCGTCTCGCGGCCTTGCGCCGGGGACGTCAGCGATGCGGGGTCTGCAAGGCGGGCTCTGTCATTGTTTCCTCCATTGTTTTGTCGGTGCGGGCCGGCGGCGGGGCAGCCGCCCGTCAACCTGTATCTGCCGCTTGGGCGGGCGCATACATCGCACGAGCCGTGCCAGGCCGGCGGGCCTGGGGGCTGCGGCTAAGTTGCTGAAAAACAAGGGGAAATCAAAGTGATCCCGGCGCACGGTTCGGGTTTCCGTGCGTTCGGGCGG
>NZ_JBFTND010000172.1:0-30202 GCF_056397305.1 Cupriavidus sp. 05N40 | reverse complement strand
GCGGCGCCGTCTTGCGCTCGATCAGCGATAACAGTTCCTGTCTTTCTTTCTTCGCCAACTTCACTGGCGTTGCATGGCGGCCTCGACTCATCCCGCCATGATATCCGAGGCGATTATTTATTCAAGCTATTTACGGGATGTTGTACTAGTGCCGGCAATTCATTCCTTCATTCTATCATTGGATAGAAATAAAGAATTTCACTTATCAATCGCCGCTGCTTACGATTCGCCCCAACGTCGGCGGTGTTGCCGCCCAAGGCCCGTACAAGGAGATAAGTGGAATGTTGAAACTGACAAACAAGGTTGCCCTGATCATGGGATGTGGCTCCGTGGCACAAGGCTGGGGCAATGGCAGGACCATGGCGGTTCTCATGGCCCGCCAGGGTGCCGCGTTCTTTGGCACCGACCTGAACCTGGAGAACGCGGAAGACACGCGCAAGCGCATCGAGGAAGAAGGAAACCGGGCAACGGTGGTGCGCTGCGATTCCACCAGGGCCGAAGACGTGGAGCGCGCGGTGAACGCCTGCCTTGAGCTGCACGGGCGCATCGACATCCTGGTCAACAACGTCGGCTTGTCGCAGCCTGGCGGTCCGGTAGACATGACGGAAGCCGTCTGGGATGCGCAGATCGAGGTGAACCTGAAGGGTGCGTTCCTCGCATGCAAGCATGTGCTGCCCGTCATGCGCAAGCAAGGCGCCGGCTCAGTCATCAACGTGTCTTCGGTTGCCGGCCTGCGCTACGTGGGCAAGCCCCAGGTCGCCTACGCCGCGGCCAAGGCTGCGCTGATCCAGTTCACGAAGACGACAGCCGTGATTCACGCTGCGGAGGGTATCCGCCTGAACTGCGTGGTGCCCGGCCTGATGCAAACGCCGCTGCTAGACAACCTGGTCCAGAAGTACGCACAGGGCGATCCGGCTGGCTTCCTCGCCCGCCGAAACAACCAGATCCCGATGAAACACATGGGCGATGCCTGGGACACGGCCCATGCCGCCCTCTTCCTGGCGGCCGATGAGAGCCGCTACGTCACGGGCACCGAGATCGTCATCGACGGCGGCCTGATCGCCAGCACGCCCTGATCCAGGCATCGACGTCCGGCCGGGCAAAGGCGCTTGCGGACGCAGGACAGACCAGACCAAAAAGACAGGAGACAAAGATGGCATCCCCCTACCGGCGGCTGTTCAAGGCCGCGGCATTCGCTGTATGCGCCTGCGCCAGTGCACTGGCTTCTGCGCAGGCGTACCCGCACCAGCCGATTCGGCTGATCGTGCCGTTCGCGGCCGGCGGCGCTGTCGACCAGACCGCGCGCATCATCAGCGTGGCGCTCGGCGAGAAGCTCGGGCAACCCATCGTGATCGAGAACAAGCCGGGGGCCGGTGGATCCATCGGCGCGGCGGAGACCGCCCGAGCCAAGCCCGATGGCTATACGCTGATGCTGGCGCTCGATACGCAAGCCGCCAACTACCAGATCATGAAAGGCCTGYGGTACGACACCTTCAAGTCGTTTGACTACCTCAACCTGCTGGTGACGACGCCGCAGATCCTGGTCACCCGGGGCGATCTCCCCGTGAAGAACCTGGAAGAGTTGATCTCGTACCTGAAAGCCCATCCGGGCACGACCTACGGCACCTCGGGGCTGGCATCCGCAGGGCACGTGAACAGCGCGCAGAYGGCGTTGGCGCGCCGGCTCAAGACGACTCACGTTCCCTACAAGGGCGCGGCCCCGATGATCACAGACCTGCTGGGAGGACATATCGATTTCGCCTTCGCCGGCGTATCGGTGCTGCTCCCGCATATCCAGTCGGGCAAGGTCCGCGCCATCGCCGTGGGCTCGTCCAAGCGGTCTGCCCTGTTGCCGGGTATCCCCACGATGAGCGAGTCCATCCCGGGGCTGGAGTATCCCACGTGGGTCGGCCTGGTCGCCCCCAGCGGCCTGCCGGCGGAGACGCGGAACAAGATCGTGGCGGCCACCTCGGAAGTGATGCGCAACCCGGAACTCGCCAAGCGTTTCGCCCAGAACGGGTTCGACGTCGTGAACAGCACGCCCGAGGTATTCAAGGCGAGACTGGAAAAGGACGCCGGCACGCTTGAAGAACTGATCCGGCGCAAGGTGCTGTCCAGCGAACCCATCTGATCCTTGCGCGAACGCAGCCATGCCAAGGCGAGGCTACGTTCGCCGAACAACCTGCTACCAATATACCAATGATCGTTTCAGTCAATCCCTCCACGGGTGCGGAACTCGGCCGCTACCTGCTCGATCGCCCGGAAGATGTCGAGCGCAAGCTGCAAGGCGCGGCGCAGGCCCAACAGGCGTGGCGCACGCGGTCGGTGCGCGAGCGATGCGCGCTTCTGGCGGAAGTGGCCGCGGTGCTTCGCCGCAATCGGGCGCAGTATGCGGCCATGATCACCGCCGAGATGGGCAAGCCGCTCGCGGAAGCCGAGGCTGAAATTGACAAGTCGGCGATGACTTGCGACTTCTACGCCGAATCCGCGGCAGGCTTCCTGGCCGATGTCCAGATTCCCAGCAATGCGGCGGACAGCCGCGTGGTGTTCGACCCGCTGGGCGTGGTCCTGGCGGTGATGCCCTGGAATTACCCGTTCTGGCAGTTCATTCGCTTTGCCGCCCCCGCACTCGCCGCGGGAAACGCGGCCTTGCTCAAGCATGCCAACAACGTGCCGCAATGCGCGCTCGCGCTGGCGGAGGTCTTTCGGGAGGCGGGCGCGCATGACGGCCTGGTCTCCACCTTGATGATCGACGCGTCGGAGGTGGCCGGCGTCCTGGCTGACCCACGCGTCGCGGCGGTGACGCTTACCGGCTCGACGGCCGTTGGCAAGCTGGTCGCTGCCCAGGCCGGTAGCCTGATGAAGAAGCAGCTCCTGGAACTCGGCGGCTCCGACCCGTTCATCGTGCTGGCCGACGCGGACGTGGAGGCCGCCGCCAGGATGGCCGTGAAGGCGCGTTTCTCGAACACGGGCCAGAGCTGCATTTCTGCCAAGCGCTTCATCGTGGAAGACGCCGTCGCGGACCGCTTCGTTGCCGCCTTCTGCGCCGGCACGCGCTTGCTGGCGGTCGGTGACCCGATGGACCGCAGCACAACCGTGGGCCCCCTGGCCAGAGCCAATCTGCGCAGCGATCTGCATTCACAGGTGGAGCGCACTGTCAGCGCGGGCGCGGTGGTCGCGCTGGGCGGCCATCCGATCGACGGGCCAGGCTTCTTCTACGCGCCCACCATTCTGGACCGGGTCACACCGGGCATGGCCGCGGCAGTGGAGGAAACGTTCGGACCTGCCGCGGCCGTCATCCGGGTCGGCAGCGTTGACGAAGCAATTGCGGTGGCGAATGCCACCGAGTTTGGCCTGGGCGCGGCGCTGTGGACCGGCGATCTGGAGCGGGCCCACGCGCTGGCCCGGCGCATCGAGGCGGGCGCGGTATTCGTCAACGGCCTGGTTGCCTCCGATCCGCGATTGCCCTTCGGTGGCGTCAAGCAATCCGGCTACGGCCGCGAGCTCGGTGAGTTCGGCATCCGCGAGTTCACCAACATCAAGACGGTGTGGGTCGGCCCTGCCCACTGAACTTTTTCTTCATTTTCGAGGCTATGCCATGATCAAGACTGAATCCAATGCCGTGCTGCTGCAGTCCGACGCCATCAAGACACATGACCGCGGCGGCGGCGCCCGCACGACACCACTGGTAGGGAAGGGCGCGGGCGCCACGGCCTTCATCACTGGCTATACCGAGTTCGGCGGGGGCGCCGAGATTCCCTTTCATCATCACAATGCCGAGGAAAGCGTTGTGCTGATCGACGGCGAGGCCATCTTCGACATCGATGGGCAATCGATCCCCGTCAAGAAGGGCGATGCCACCTTCATTCCCCCGAACGTGCCGCATCGCTTCCGCAATGCGTCGGCGACGGCGCCCATGAAGATCCTGTGGATCTATGGCTCGACGGACGCGAGCCGCACCCTTGTGGAGACCGGCGAGACCCGCCCCATCGCCGCGGAGCACAACGGCTAGCGCGATTGCAGTTCCGCACAGGCGCCCTGCATCCCGGGCGCCTGCCTCCCGGGAAACACGCGCTGGCGTTCGATGGGAGCACACCGCCGGCCTGGACCACGGCGGAAGACAAGAACCGGAGACATCGTGAAATCCTCAACCTCTCGAAGCCTGGTGGCGGTGTATCTGCTGCTGTTCACCATGGCCTTGATCAACTACCTGGACCGTGTGGCGCTCTCTGTCGCCGCCAGGCCGATCGCGGCCGAGTTCCAGTTGAGCCCGGTCGAGATGGGCTATCTTTTCTCGTCATTCCTCTGGACCTACCTGCTCTGCCTGATACCGGCCGGCATCCTCGCTGACAAGTATGGGGCGAAAGGCGTCTGCGTGGGGGGCATGGGCGTCTGGTCGATTGCCACCGTGCTCACCGGGCTTGTGGGAAGCTTCCATGCGCTCTTCGCCACGCGTCTGGTCATGGGCGCGGGTGAAGCGACCAGCTATCCGTGCGCCAACAAGTTCATCCGCGAACAGGTGCCCACGCAGAACCGGGGCTTCGCCACCACCATCTTCAATAGCGGCGCGTACGCCGGTCCGGCAGTTGGCGCGCTCTTCATCGGCTGGCTGGTATCCGTCGTCAGTTGGCGCGTCGCATTCATGCTGGCAGGCGCCATCGGGCTCGTCTGGCTTGTGCCGTGGATGATCTGGTTCCGCAATTCCGCGCCGCAGGCCACTACTACCGCGGCGGCCCCGGCGATGGCAGCGACGCCAGACCCGGGCGTCGGCCTGAAGGGCCTGCTGAGGTCCACGAGCATGTGGGGCATCGCCGTGACGCAGGGTTGCGCGGTGTACACCCAGTACCTGTTCCTGACGTGGCTTCCCAGCTACTTGCAGGCAACCAAGGGCATGAACATCAAGGACGCCGCCATCTATACCGCATTGCCGTACGCTTGCGCAGTATTGTTTGGCATGCTGCTGGGCCGCATCAGCGATAAGCTCCTCAGGCCTGGCGAGGCTGAGACCGGGAAGCGCAGGCCCATGATCGGCGCCATGTTGCTGTGCTCTTCCGTTATTCTTGCGGCACCGTTCGTGAGCAATATCTGGGTCATCGTACTGCTGCTGGCCGTGTCCCTGACCGGCATCGCGACGGCGATCTCGCTGAACATGGCACTTGCCAACGACCTGCTCGACCATGCTGCGGATGCCGGCAAAGCCAACAGCATCGCCATCGCCGGCGGAAACGTGTTCGGTATCCTGGCGCCCATCGTGACCGGCTACCTGGTTGCCGCAACCGATTCGTACAACTATGCCTTCGCCGCGGCCGGGGTGTTGCTGCTGGTCGGGGCGCTGGTATCGCAAGTTGCCACGCGCAGGCGCATCGGTGAGGCGCGGTGCGCGGATGCGCGGGCCGGCCGTGAGGCGGGAGCACGCGTGTTCCATGGATAGCATGTAGGAGAAACGTGATGTTCTTTGCTCCCCCCCCGATAACCGAGGCTACACCGTTCGCGCGTCTTCCCGAGGCACCGTCCAGCCCTGGAATGGCCGCAGCCTGGGAAGGTAGCCAGCCGCACGGCATTCCAACCCGGTCTTTGCTGGAAGGCCCGAGCTTCGACAACGATGGCAACCTGTACTGCGTGGACGCGCCGAATGGGCGCATCGTCCGCTTCTCGCCTTCTGCCGAATGCGAGACCATCGTGCAGTACGACGGCTGGCCCAACGGGCTGGCGCTGGGCCGGGACGGACTTGCCTATATCGCCGACTACAAACACGGCATCATGGTGCTCGACCTCGAGACGAGGGTCGTGAGTCCACTGCTGGAGCGACACTATGCCGAGCGCTTCAGGGCAGTCAACGACTTGTTCTTCGCGGCCAACGGCGACCTTTACTTCACTGACCAGGGCCTGTCGGGCTATCAAGACCCGAGTGGGCGCTTGTTCCGGTACAGCCGGCAAGGGCGGCTTGAATGCGTGCTGGAGCGCATCCCCAGCCCAAATGGGCTGGTGATGAACCTGGATGAATCCGTCCTCTTCCTTGCGGTCACGCGTGCGAACGCCGTGTGGAGGGTGCCGTTCATGCGCGATGGCACGGTAAGCAAGGTCGGGACCTTCGTGCAGCTTTCTGGCGGCACGGGACCCGACGGCCTCGCGCTGGACGAGCAGGGCCGTCTGGCCATCGCGCATACCGGCATGGGCTCGGTCTGGGTGGTCGACGCGCGGGGCGAGCCGGTGCACCGCATCACGTCGGCGGTGGGAGACCACACGACCAACGTTGCCTACGGTGGCGAGGGAAACCGCACGCTCTTCATTACGGAATCGAGTTCCGGCACCGTGCTGAAGGCGGAGCTGGATGTGCCCGGGAAGCGGATGTTCTGCCAGTGATCCGCCGGCGAAATGATCACCGGAGCATACAACCCGGGACAGCAAAGTACGGCATCGATGCCCCAGGRCTGACGGCCACGCGCTAACAGCAGCAGGCGGGGCCTGTCGTCGGTGGGCAATCAGGACAGGTTGAAGGGAAGCTGGCGCAGCGGCTTGCCGGTGAGGCGGGCAATGGCGTTGGCAAACGCCGGCGCCAACGGCGGCAGGCCAGGCTCGCCCATGCCCGTCGGTGGATCCGCACTGGGCACGATGTGGACGTCGAATGCGGGGGCATCGGTAATGCGCGCCACTGTGAAGTCGCCAAAGTTGCTTTGCTCGACGACACCGTCCTTCAGCGTGATGGCCGAGCCCGCCAGGCACATCGACAGCCCCATGACTGCCGCGCCCTGCACCTGTGCTTCCACGGTGCGAGGATTCACCACCAGATTGCAATGCACGCCGGCTGTGACGCGATGCAGTTGGGGGCGACCCTCCTTAACGGAGGCCTCTACGACATAGGCCACCACGGAATCGAATGACTCGTGCACCGCGACCCCCCAGGCGCGGCCGGCGGGTAGCTTCTTCTTGCCGTAGCCGCTCTTGTCCACCGCCAGTTGCAACGCCGCGCGATGGCGCGGATGCTTGTCGCCGAACAGGCGCATGCGGTAAGCCACCGGGTCTTGCTTGGTGGCGCGCGCAATCTCGTCGAGCAGTGTCTCCATGACGTAAGCAGTGTGGGTGGAACCGACACTGCGCCACCATAGCACCGGCACGTTGGGCGTGGGGTGATGCACGGTCAGGCGCATCGGTAGCGGGTAGGGATCGCGCATGCCCTCCGTGGCCGTGGCGTCGATGCCGTTCTTGACCTGGAATTCCCCGAACACCGTGCCCGAGGTAATGGACTGGCCAACGATGACATGATCCCAGGCCAGCACCTTGCCTTGCTGGTCGAAGCCGATGCGCGCGCGATGCAGGTGCATCGGGCGGTAATACCCGCCCTTGATGTCGTCCTCGCGGCTCCATAGCATGCGAATCGGTGCCTTCATGCCGGCGGTGCGCGCAGCCTTGGCGATCGCACAGGCCTCGACCACGTAGTCGCTCGTGCTCGCGAAGCGCCGGCCAAAGCCGCCGCCCGCCATCTGTACATGGATCTTCAATTGCTCGGGCTTGAGGCCAAGTGCGCGCGCGGCAGCGGCACCGTCCAGTCCAGGGCACTGGGAGCCGACCCACAGTTCGGCGCGCTCGTCGGACAGCTGGACGGTGCAGTTCAGTGGTTCCATCGGCGCGTGCGCCAGGTAGGGGAACACGAATTCCGCGTCCAGCTGGCGCGGCGCGGTGGCCAGCGGCGTCATGTCCGCGTCGAACTGACGCCGGCCGGGCTGCGCCGCCAACTCGCGGTACTGGGCCAGCAACCGTTCGCTGTCAGCCTTTTCGACCGCGCTCGTGTTCCATTGAAGCTTCAGCGCGTCGCGCCCTTGCCTGGCCGCCCAGTAGCCGTCGGCGAGCACGGCCACGCCTTCGCCACCACGGTCCCCCGGCACGCGCAGCACGGCCTTGACACCATTGATGGCTCGTGCGGCGGTGTCGTCTACCGCGGTCAGTCGCGCGCCAAACACAGGGGGATGTGCCACCACGGCCGTGAGCTGACCGGGCAGGCGTGTGTCGATGCCGAAGTCCTGGCGCCCGCTGCTCTTGGCACGCGCATCGATGCGCGTGGTGGGCGTGCCTATGATACGAAAGTCCTTCGGGTCCTTCAGCGTGACCTTCTCCGGCACCGGCAACGCCATGGCGGCTTCGGCCAGTTCGCCGTAGGTCAGCGTACGGCCACCCGGATCCAGCACCAAACCTGCGCGGGTGCGCAGCGTGGCCACGTCCACGTTCCAGCGCGCCGCCGCCGCCGACAGCAGCATCGCGCGGGCACGGGCACCAAGCTCGCGGTACTGCGTGAAGCTGTTCTTGACCGAATGCGAACCGCCGGTGAGATGAATGCCGAACAGCGGGTCGACGTAGGCAGCGTCGTTCGAGCCGTGCCGGCTGCGCACCAGGCTCCAGTCCGCGTCGAGCTCCTCGGCCAGGATCATCGGCAAGGCAGTCTGCACGCCTTGGCCGAACTCCAGCCGGTTGACGGTCACGGTGACCTCGCCGCTGGGAGCGATCTGCACAAACGCCAATGGCTGCTGCGTCGGCTTCAGGGCGCTCGCAGCACCACCGGCATTGACGGCCTGTGCGATGGCCAGATGCGGAAATGCACCAAGCACCAGGCCGAGGGAGCCGGCCAGCTTCAGGAAGCTGCGGCGCGGCAGCATGGTGGGTTCGTCGCTCTGGCTCCGCGCCAGCAGCCGCTGTAGATTGCGCGGCATTTCGCCGTGATCGAGACTGGGAAACATGGCGGATCCTTCAGGCAAGGGCCTTGGCGGCATCGGCCACTGCGGCGCGAATGCGGGGATAGGTACCACAGCGGCAGATGTTTCCCGCCATGGCGGCGTCGATCTCGGCAGCGCTGGGTTGCTTGCCGCGAGGCAGGGATTTGAGGAAGGCAGTAGCGCTCATGACCTGGCCGCTTTGGCAGTAACCGCATTGCGCCACGTCGTGTTTGACCCAGGCCGCATAAACTACGGTTCCGACCCGGTCGCTGCCATCGGTCGCAGCTTCGATGGTGACGATGGTCTTGCCCTCGGCAGCAGAGACCGGAGTGACGCACGAGCGAATGGCCTGGCCGTCCAGATGCACGGTGCAGGCGCCGCATAGGGYAGCGCCGCAGCCGAACTTGGTGCCGGTCATGCCAAGGGAGTCGCGCAGCGCCCAGAGAATGGGCGTGCCGGGATCGACATCGATCGTATGCTTACGGCCGTTAACGTTGAGGGTGCTCATCGGGGAGGGTTCTCCGTAGGTGGTGGTCAGGGTACGAGTGCCGCGAATCGCCTGGCCTCAGCCCGCCCAGCTCTGCAGCCAGAAGGCGTACGGCGTTGGCAGCACCGACGCTGCCTGCTCGACCTTGAGGTCCCGCGCCGCCTGGAACGGCCAGTGCGGATTCGCCAGCAATGTACGGCCGAACAGCGCAAGGTCGAGCTGCCCCTCGCGAATCAGGGCGTCTGCCGCCGACGCACTCGTGATCTGCCAGCTGGTCGCAACCGGCAGCCCGGTTTGCGCGCGAATCCGTCGCGCGTAGGGAACGAGGAAGTTGGGTCCCCATGGGACTTGTTCGTCCGCGGTGGACAGTGCCAGTCCGACGTCGACGAGATCCAGGCCGGCATCCTTCAGCCATTTCAGGACCTGAACGGACTCCGCGAGTGTCTCGTCTTCCCGGCCGTTGAATTCCACGACACCCAGGCGTGCCGTCAGCGGCAGGCTATTCGGCCATACCTCTCTCACTGCGGCGACCGTCTCGATCAGGAAGCGAGCGCGATTTTCAAGGCAGCCGCCGTACTGGTCGTCCCTCGCATTGGTGAGAGCGGACAGGAAATTCTGTGCGAGGAAGCCATGGGCAAAATGAAGCTCGAGCCACTGGAATCCCGCTTGCAGGGCACGAGCGGCGGCATCCACGAAATGCTGTTGCGTGCGCCGGATTTCATCCAGGCTCAATTCGCGCGGCATATGTGGGTTTGCGGGCATGAACGGCAGCGCGCTCGGCGCCACCGGCTGCCACGCGCGCCGATCGTTCCTGTCCAGTGGGGCACCGCCGTCCCAAGGGGGCGTGCAGCCGGCCTTGCGACCGGCGTGACCGATCTGGATGCCCGCGACGGCGCCGGCGGCCCTGATGGCCTTCGCCACAGCGGCAAGGCCCGCAATGTGCGAGTCACTCCAGAGACCCACGTCGCCGGGCGTAATACGTCCCTCGGGCGACACGGCGGTCGCTTCAACGATGACGAGCCCGGCGCCACCGCGCGCCAGCATAGCGTAGTGGCTCTGATGCCAGTCGCTAAGTTGCCCGTTCTCGGCCATGTACTGGCACATGGGAGAGACGACGATACGATTTCGAAGGGTGACGCCCCTCAATGAGTAGGGGGAAAAGAGGGAGGACATCTGGCAAGCCCATGGAAAGTGGCGATGGGGCCCAGTTTGCGGGAAGGTGCCCGAAAACTGTTTGCCAATTCCGCCCCCATTATTGCCCAATCCGACGATTGCATGCCCGTCACGCCCGTTCTGGCTTCGGCCCGGTGATAGACTTCACGCAGCAAAAAGAGGGCGGAGCAGGAGCATGAACGCGCGTGAAAAGACTGGAAATCCTGGCAAGGCTGCGGCCATCGACACCCTCGCCGAGGCAATCGGTCGAATTGCCCAAAATGACGGCGACCACTTCACCGGCGTTTCGGGCCTGACGCTTCACCGCAGGAGCGCCAGCGCAGCCCCGATGCCATGCATCTACGGGTTTGGGTTAGGGGTGGTCGCTCAGGGTGGCAAGCAGGTCATGCTTGGCAACGAGGTGTTCAACTACGCCGCCGGACAATCCCTGCTGACGACGATCGACGTGCCTGTTGTGTCGAACGTCACGGTCGCGACGCCGGCCAAGCCGTTCCTTGGCCTGATGCTGGCGCTTGACCCGCGCATCGTCATGGAACTGGCCGCAGATATGGAAGGGATCAAACCTCGGAAGCAGAGTCCGAATCTCGCAATTTCCGTCAGTGACCTTGAGCCGCCCGTCCTGGACGCATTGATCCGGCTCGTACGCCTGCTCGACGAGCCGGAACTCATACCTCACGTCGCCGCATTGATTCAGCAGGAAATCGCCATTCGCCTGCTGGCGGGGGCCAATGGGCCGCTGCTTCGAAAGTTCGCGGCCACCGGCTCGCCAAGTGAGCAGATTGCCGGGGCAGTGGCCTGGCTCAAGCTGAATTTTGCACAATCGTTCCAGGTGGAGGAACTCGCTGCCAATGCACACATGAGCCCGTCGACATTCCGGCAGCACTTTCGCGCGATTACGGGGACCAGCCCGCTGCAGTACCAGAAACAGCTGCGCCTCCAGGAAGCACGTCAATTGATGCTGAGCCAGAACCTCGACGCGGGAACGGCAAGTCTGCGCGTCGGGTATGAAAGCGCATCACAGTTCAGYCGGGAATATGCCCGGCTTTTCGGTGCTCCCCCTTTGCGGGATATCCAACGAATGCGCGTTAGCTGAAAGCCAGTCGCAGGTTTTCTACGCCAATGTTCTGGCGCAACGAGTCCAGCCATGTAAGGCGTGGGACGATTGAAGCAGGCCTGCGTCGTTCGCCCTTGCCGTACGCGCTGAATCGTGTTCGCGTGGTCCCGTTGGGACGCGGACAAGCCTCACGTCTTGCTGGTCCACCCGATCTGGTCGCTTCTGCGTTGCCCGATTAGGTCACCCGGGTTGGTTTCACGAGCACGTTGCATACCGGCCAGGATCTCGAAGGCATCGCTCATGCAGAAGCGAGCCTCGCGAGCCAGGCGCGGCGACAGCGGGGACAGATCGTCGAAGTCCTTGGCGCTCAGCGCGCTTCCCCTTCCGTACCGGGATGTCTTGCGTTGCGTTGATCGCGACGGGTTGCGCCGCCTTGACGACGCGTTGGTTGGTGAACGAAAGCGGGGTCGTTACGCAGGCTTCATTGCTCCCACATTTGCCAGCCACGCTGAAGGATCCGCTGGCATCGCCGCGGCGTGACGCAGGATGAAGTCACGAAAGGCCCGTGCAGGAGCCCGCGGCGCCAGTGCGCAGTTCCACACCATGACAACCGGCTCTACCTGGCTTGCCAGCTTGAACGGAAGCACACGGGCCATATTCGCCGCCGCCAACTGGGCGGCGATGCGCTCGGGATACACAGCCAGGAAGTGCGCGGCCTGCAGTAGATTGACCGTCATGGTTACGTCGCTGGTTCGGATGCCGCGCTGCGGTGGCGGCATCTCCAGGGCGCGGAAAGCGGTGTGCAGGTGATGCAGCATGCGTGCCCCCTGAGCGGGGATGCACCATTGCTGATCGACCAGATCCTGCGCGGTGATGTGACGCTGCCGCAGCAGTGGATGCGTCATGCTGGCCACGATGACCAGTTTCTGTCCCGGAATGATGGGCGCGTAGAGCAGATCCTTGCGCTCAAGGCGCGGATCTTCGTAGGCAAACAACAGATCGAGTTCGCCCTCGTCGACCTGGTTGATGAGCTCGATGATCCCGCCATCGATCACGCTGATGTCGACCCCCGGATTGCCTTCATGGAACGCGCAGATCAACTGCGCCAGGAGGGGCTGGACCGATGTGGTCCGGTAGGCCATGCTCATCTGACCCCGCGTGCCCTCGCGCACCGCTTGCAGGGACTCGGCCAGGCGGCTCAGCTGCGCCGTTACCAATGCCGCGCCCTCGATCATCTCCTGGCCGATCTCGGTGGCTCGCATGCCGCGGCGTCCGCGCTCGAACAAGGGCATGCCGACGATGGCCTCCACTTCCGCCAATGTCTTCGACACCGCTGCCGGGCTGATATGGAAGCGTGCCGCCACTTCGGCGGCACTTTGCAGTTCGTCGAGTGCAAGGATGACGCGCAGATGCCGGAACTTGAGGCGGGCGAGGAGGGCATGAACGGGATGGACGGCGGACGGCATTGGGCAAACTCACGGGGGGCGAACTACAAGGATCTAGTATTAACCAAATGCTCAACAACTCTCAAGTTTAATTCGCTTTTGGTTGATGATGGACTTCTCTATAGTGGTCCCGGGCTGCCCCATGAGCACGCCCCTTCCCGTACTGGCTGGCCATGCAGCGCTGCCGTTTATGCGACACCGGGAAGCACAAGACCCAAGGTCAGGAGACGAGTACATGAGCATATTTAGTGCAGCAGCCAGGGCGGCCATATTCGGCTTCAGCCTTGCCACCGCAAGTTTTGCAGCCGGTGCAGCCTGGCCGGAGCGTCCACTGCGACTGGTTGTGCCGTTCCCTGCAGGCGGGTCCTACGACATCATCGCGCGAACGCTGTCCCGGAAGCTGGAGAAGAGGCTGGGGCAGCCGGTCGTGGTCGAGAACATCGCGGGCGGCGCCACCGTGCCCGGCGTTATGTCAGCTCTGAAGGACAAGCCGGAAGGCTATACCCTGCTGCTCGCCAGCGATGGCTCGCTCAACATCAACCCGCACGTCATCAAGGGCCTGCGCTACAACCCCGATACCGAGCTCACGCCCGTCACCATTCTGACCACGGTGCCGCACTGGATCGTTGCCCGCTCCGACCGCAAGGAACGGAACCTGGCGGACTTGAAAGCCTATATCCAAGGCAACCCCGGGAAGGTCTCGAYCAGCATCAATACCGTGGCCGGTGCGGCCCACTTGGCGCTGGCCAACTGGAAGCAGCGCAATGGCCTGGACTTTGCCATCGTCCCCTATCGCGGGTCGCCGCCGGCAATGGCAGATCTCATCGGCGGCCAGACCGACGCGCACGTCGACGTGATCGGCTCTTCGGTGGCCTACGTCACCGACGGCAAGGTCAAGCCCCTGGCAACCCTGCAGAGCCACGCCGTCGCCCAGTTCCCGAAGCTCGAGACGCAAAAGGCCGATAGCCCGGATGGGCTGTTGGTGAGCGCCAATCTGGCGCTGGTGGTGCGGACAGGTACGCCCCAGCCAATCATCGAGCGGCTGTACAAGGAAGTGAATAGCAGCGTGGAAGAGCCTGACTTCCTCGCACGCCTGCAGTCGCTCGCTTACGAACCCGTGCTGACCCCGCCCGCGCAGGCCCGTAAATTTCTCCAGGCCGAGTCCGCCCGCTATGGCGCGATCGCCAAGGCAGTCAACCTGGATGCGAACTGAAGCCATGCACACCAAGGATAAGAAGATGCGCTTTGTCATTGCCCTGATGCGGCATGAAACCAATACGTTCTCGCCGATCGCGACGCCGCTCTCGTCATTCTGCCGCGGCACCGGCGTGGATGGGCCGACCTCCGGCGAGGCAGCCATCCGGGCCTGCGAAGGCACCAACAATGCCGCCGCGGCCTTTATCGACATGGTGCGCAGCCAGGGCGACGAGTTCGTCATGCCGCTGCTGGCCAACGCGGTGCCAAGCGGCATCGTGACCGCCGAGGCGTTTGAATCGATGACGGCATCCATCGTGGCGGCGGTGCGCGAAGGATGCGACGCCGTCATGCTCGACCTGCACGGCGCGATGGTGGCGCAGGGCTATCCCGATGCCGAGGGCGAACTGCTCAGGCGCATCCGTGCCGTGGCGCCGGACGTGCCCATTGCTGTGGCGCTGGATTTCCACGCCAACTTCAGCGAAGCGCTGGTGGGCAATGCAACGGCCATCGCCGGCTACTGCACCTATCCCCACGTCGACGTGTACGACACCGGCACGCGTGCCGCGCGCACGCTGATGGCCGCGCTGCGCGGCGAGGCCACGCCGGTCATCCTGTCGCGCACCTTGCCGATGCTCACGCATATGCTGCGGCAGACCCCGCAGGACCAGCCCATGAAAGACATCATGGACCGCGCCATGGCGGCGGAGCGCGATGGCGAAGTGCTCAATGCCTCGGTGTTTGGCGGATTTCCGCTCGCCGATATCCCGCACGTTGGCCTGACCGTGGTGATCGTGGCAGATGCCGGGCGCGAGCATGCCGCGCGCCAGTTGCTGGACGAACTGACGGCAATGGCCTGGGCACGCCGCGCCGATTTTGTCTTCCCGGTCGAGCCGATGGCGGAGTCGGTAGCGCGCGCCAAGACGCTCGACGGCGGCCCCGTGGTACTGGTGGACCATGGCGACAACTGCGGCGCCGGCGGCCCTACCGACCAGATGAGCGTGCTGGCCGAAGTGATGCGCCAGGGCCTCGACGATGTCGTGGCCGGCCCGTTCTGGGATCCGGCCGCGGTGGCGCGGATGATCGAGGCTGGCGTCGGCCAGCAGATTACGCTCGCGGTGGGCGGGCGGACCGACATGCCCGCGTTGCAACTCAAAGGCCAGCCCCTGATGCTGACCGGGCGGGTGAAGTGCATTACCGATGGCAACTACCAGGTGACCGGACCGATGTTTACCGGCGTGCGGCTCAGTCTTGGCCGTGTGGCCGTACTCGACGTGGACGGTGTGCTGGTGATGGTCTGCGAGAAGCCGCAGGAGCCATTCGACACCGGCGTGTTCACGCATGCAGGCATCGACCTGGCGCGCAAAAAGTACATCCTGATCAAGTCGCGCCAGCATTTCCGCGCGGGGTTCGGTCCGATTGCCCGGCATGTCGTGTTGGTAGCCGGACCGGGGGTGTGCAGTTCGGACTACAGCCTGTTTCCATTCAAGAACCTCCGGCGGCCGATTTATCCGCTGGAACCGGACACCACGCTGGACCTGGCCGCGGCGTAAGCCGGCACGAAAACTGAGGACTCAGACATGCACAATCGCTTCTTCTTACGCAAGCTGGCCGCCGCCTTCATCGCCGCCGTTGCCGCGGCGAGCGTACCGGCCACGGCCGTTGCCGCCGGCGCCGACACTCCCACCCGCATCGTCGTTGGCTTTGCAGCGGGCGGCGCACTGGACGTTTTCGCGCGCACCCTCGCGGAGAAGCTGCGCGTCTCACTTGGCGAAACCATTCTGGTCGAGAACCGGCCCGGGGCTTCAACCCGGCTCGCGCTCGAATCGGTGAAGCGGTCCGCGCCGGATGGGAAAACCATCCTTATCTCGCCCGCGCCACCGTTCACTATCTTCCCATTGACCTACAAGCGGCTGCCGTACGATCCCGACAAGGATCTGGTGCCTGTTGCTTATCTGGCGGACGTGCCCCTGGTCGCTTCGGCCAGCGTCAACCAGCCTTACAAGACGATGTCGGAATATATCGCATGGGTGAAGCGCAATCCGACCTCCACCGGGTTCGGGCTGGTCACACTGGGTGGCACCGTGCACTTCGGCGTGCTCACGCTGCGCAACTGGTATTCCGCGTTCGTCCCTGCGGGCACCCCTGCCGCGACTGTTGCGCGTCTTGAGAAGGCACTGCTGGATGCTGTGAAGGATCCTGAGGTGCGCGCGAAGATGGCGGCTCTTGGCATGGAGATGGCAGGTCAGCCTGGCGCGGAAGCCCACAAGACGATCCTTGCACAACGGGCGCAATGGAAGCCCATTGTCGATGCCTCTGGATTTACGGCCGACGACTGACGCCAAAACGGCATGACCACGGTATCTGCCATGCCGCTTAACGCCGCGACGATGGGCGAAGAACGCTAATCCTCCACGTCGTCCATTTGGCAGTCGGGCGAATGCCATCGCAGCGCGGCTTATGCGTGTAGCTCGGCGACTATGCGTTCCGCGAGAAAATCGCAGGGTGGCCGGTTCGACGTGACACTCCGCGCAAGTACGATCTCGAGCGTGCCAATCTCAGGCAGACCCTGCGCTGGCCCGAGCAGCGTAAAGTCAGGCGGCACTGCACACCGCGCCAGTGGGGTGATGGCGAGACCGGCTCGGGCCATGGTTAGCAGGCCCAGCAGACTCGGGCTCTCATATGATGTTCGATACGCAATCTTTTCGCGCTCAAGGCTCCGAATCGCCTTCTCGCGTGCGACGCTTCCAGGCAGAAACACAGCAATGGGTAGCGGCCGCTCTCGCCAGATTTCAGTGGAGCCCGGGGCGGCTGCCCACACCATCGGTTCATGCCGCAAGAACTCGCCGGTCAGCCCTTTGACACGCGTCGCGCAGACGAGATCCACTGTGCCGTCTCGCAGCATCGGCGCTAGCGCGACGCTGGGCAGCCCGATCACCTGGATTTCGACCTTGGGATAGCTGGCCGAGAACTTCTTGAGAATCGGTGGGAACAGCGACGACGCGTAATCGTCAGGTACGCCGATCACCACGCGGCCAGTGACGTCCGGTCGCACGACCGCGGCCCACGCCTCATCGCGTAGTGCAATGATCCGGCGCGCGTACGCCAGAAGCACCTCTCCGTCCTGCGTCGGAATCACGCTGCGCGGCTTGCGTACGAAGAGCGCTTTGCCAAGGGCCAATTCCAGCGTTTTGATCTGCATGCTCACCGCCGACTGCGAGCGATGCACGAGTTCGCCAGCTCGGCTGATCGTGCCTGTGTCTGCAACGGCGATGATCATGGTGAGAACGTCGACGTCGAGGGCATTCCTCTCGGTGCTCATGTTTATTCTTCCGTGGAGAGATATCAGAAAATCTGAACGATTCCATCAATATTATGCGATTTTCTTTTTGGGTGCGGTGCAGCAAAGTCTGCGAAACGGAGTTAGACATGAATGCACGAGCGCCCCTGACTACGCTGGCTCTTGCCGGCGCCTGGCCACAACCCTCTTTTGTTTCCACTGCCTCCGGCACCTCCGTTCCATACGTGGAAGCTGGGAGCGGCGAGCCAATGGTATTCGTGCACGGGTCGCTGTGCGACTACCGCTATTGGGACCCGCAGCTCGCTTCGCTCTCGAAGAACTTCCACTGCTTCGCTCCGAGCCTGGGCCACTATTGGCCGGAAACCAACGCATTCGGACGCGGCGACTTCAGTTGGGAGGCGCACGTCGCTGAAATTGCGGAGTTCATCGAGGCGCTGGGTCTCGGGCCGGTCCATCTGGTCGGCCACTCGCGTGGCGGCTGCATCGCGTTTCATCTGGCGCGCGAATACCCTCACGTGGTGAAGACGCTCACGCTCGCTGATCCAGGCGGCCCGTTGCAGGCAACGCCGCAAGCAGAAGCCGCCAAATTGCCGCCGGCCACCCATGCGTTGCGAGCGAAGGCCGCAGAACTGATTGAGCAAGGCGAATTCGATGCCGGTCTGAATCTGTTTGTAGACTCGGTAACCATGCCTGGTTTCTGGAGCAAGAGTTCCCAGAGCTTCCGCAGCATGGCGCTCGATAATGCGCTCACACTGCCGAAGCAGCTGCTTGACCCGTTGCCCGCCTACACACGTGAAGCCGCCCGTGAAATCCAGTGTCGAACGTTGCTGATCGATGGGCAAAAGAGTCCGCGAATGTTCCGTAGCACGGTCGAGAAGCTTCAAGAATGGATCGGGCGCGCTGAGCGTCAGACAATTGCCGGAGCCTCTCACGGCATGAATATTGCCAACCCAGGCGCGTTCAATCGGGCGGTTGCCAAGTTGGCTAGCTAGCGGGGCCTTGTGTCCAGGGCACACATGGGATTCTCTCGCCTGAGGGGGGCGGCCTGTTGCGGGGCAAACAGTCTGGCGAGAACTGGAGCGGCAAGGCTTTGACGTGACCTACCTGGAGGTCGGCCCCGACGGCCTTATCGACTTCGACACGCCCGCAGCGTGCTGCGCCCCGATAGCATCGTCTCGGTGGTGATGGTGAACAACGAGATCGGCGTGATCCAGCCGATCGCCGAAAGCGCCTCAGCCGTCCTACCCTCGCAGCAAAACGCAATTAATCGCCTGAGCGGAGGACAAGACACGTTCAGTGTCGACCGGAATCGCCTCGATGGAGCAGGTCTCGGAACATCAAATCTCATTTTTTGCCTACGCTAACAGTAGCGTAGGCTTGCAGGATGCCGCTTGGGCGGTTCTGGAGAAGCCGGCTGCCGCGCACCCGCGGGCTCGCACGCGGGTGAGGATTCCACGCCATATCCGGTACTTGTCGTCCGGGTTGATGGCGAGATCCTCGCCTGCACCCGTCCGTAGATGTAGCTCTGCAAACAGTTCTGGTCGGCAATCCGGAACAGATCGAAATTCCACTCTTGCGCTTAAGCGACGAAAATGCTGGCCGCTTCTGGCCGTAATGGTTCCGAGGGCAGCGACCGAACCCTGCTGTATTTCGGTTGTCTGACCCTGTTCGTCGCTTTGGCAACGCCCGCCGGTTACCTGGTTGATATACAGACGTCGTACATACTCAAGAACCAGTTGCATGCGACGGCGACGCAGATCGCGACATTCCGGCTGGTTACGGGCATCCCAGTCTACCTTGCGTTCGCTTTTGGCCTCGCGCGCGACCTATGGAACCCGCTGGGATTGCGGGATCGCGGCTTCTTCCTGATCTTCGCTCCGGTGACCGCGGTGGCATTCATCTGGATGGCGTTTGCAGGTTTCTCATACGCGGGACTGGTCGCCGGGATGCTGCTGGCAATGCTGTCGTCCCGATTTGTCGCCGCGGCCTATCAGGGGTTAATCGCGCTAGTGGGCCAGGAGAAAAGCATGTCCGGGCGCCTGAGCGCTCTGTTGAATGTGGCCGGCTCCGTCCCGGTCGTTGCGGGAGCATTTGCTTCCGTATACGTCTCCGATCATTTTGCCGTGAAAGAGGCTTTCTTCCTGGTGGCGGCGGTCAATCTACTGGTTGCCGCATTGGGGCTCTGGAAGCCCATTTCCGTCTTCGGCCATGCCTACGAGAAGCCGCAAGCCAGGGGCGCAGATCTCGTTGGGAATGCCAGGCGGCTGGTGAGGCATAAGGCCGTTTATCCAGCGGTTCTCATCTGCTTTCTGTGGAACTTTGCGCCAGGAGCGGCCACGCCGCTTCAGTTCTATCTGACCAATGAGCTGCATGCAGCGGATTCCGTTTACTCGTACTACAACGGGATTTTTGCCGCCGCCTTCATCCCGACATTTTTGCTGTATGGTTTTCTGTGCAAGAAAGTGGCGCTGAACAAGCTGCTGTGGTGGGGCACGATCGTCGCAGTGCCGCAGATGATTCCGCTGGCATTCATTCACTCAGCCAATCTCGCGCTTGTATTGGCGGCACCGATAGGACTCATGGGCGGTGTAGCCACGGCAGCATACTTCGATCTCGCGATGCGATCCTGTCCGCCAGGCTTGCAAGGAACCTTGATGATGCTGGTCGATGGCGTTCTCGCGCTCTCGGCCCGTGCCGGCGATCTGTTGGGTTCATGGATCTATAACAGCAGCCCAACGCACGGTTTCACATACTGTGTGATCGCGACGACCGTAGTGTACGCACTGATCCTGCCTTTGATCCCGCTGGCGCCGAGAGCATTGATTGCTACCAGGGATGGCGAGCCAAATCCGGAGGTGGAGGCCGAGGTGCTAAACGAGGTCCGGGAGACTGTCGACCAAGCGCACTCGCGAACGCGAGTTCCTGGGCGAGATGGTTAGATGAAGGCATGGTGCGGCTTCCGGATGAGACCACTATCCTTCGCTTCCGGCATCTTCTGGAAACGCACGATCTGAGCAACAAGATGTTTTCCGTAGTCAGCGATCTCCTCCGCGCGAAAGGCTTGATGCTGAAGACTGGCACGGCAGTGGATGCGACGTTTGCCTCGGCGCCCGGGTCCACCAAGAACGCAGGGGGCGAGCGTGACCCGGAAATGCACTCCCCTGAGCAGGGGCACGTGCAAATCCAGCATCGGATGTGACGCGCAACTTGAGGATAGGCGTTGCATCTGAGCACACGTCCGCGGCGGGCTGTCGGGATTTTTGTATGCCAACGTAGTGGCGCGCGCGGCCGATACGAACCAATACATTAAGAGCCTCTGTCCGCTACAGCCGGGATACATATCCATCCTTCAATGCTGCATATGCAACAGATACCCGCCGCCTTGGTTGGGGCGCTTGCAGACCCTAGAGCAAAAGGTAGACGACATGACAACGAAATCCACAGTTCGCAGCGCGCTCCGATTCGCGGCTGCCGCAGGTGCGGCAGGGCTGGCTGCCACGCTACTCATTGGCACCGCGCACGCGGCGGCGCCGCAACCCGCAATACCGGAGATTGGCTTCGTCCAGGTCAACCCCGATATCAAGCTGAGGCGCCTGGTCGTACACAATGCCGCCGCCAGTGGCACCGTGCTGTTCCTGCATGGATTCCCCGAGACGCTGTACGCGTGGAAAGACATCGCGTCCTCCCTGGCCCAGAACTATGAAGTTCACGCGTTCGACTGGCCCGGCTATGGCGAGTCGTCTCGTCCCGCCGCCGACAAGTTTGCCTACGCCCCCAGCGACTACGCAAAGGTGCTCAAGGACTATATCGCCACTGCCGGAATCGACACGCAGCATCTTGTGATCTACGCGACGGACATTGGCGCGCTGCCGGCCCTGCTGGCGGCCATCGACGACCCGGCCATTGCAAAGCGCATCGTCGTCGGCGACTTCGCGCCGTTCAACCGGCCGCAGTTCATGCAGGAGCGTCTTCAGGGGCTCAAGGATCCCGCGACGGCCGAGGCGGTCCATGCCGCCTTTAACCGCGCACGTGACGAGATCTTGCAGAACGCCTTTATTCGTGGGCTTCCCGAGTCTTTACGCTATGAAGTCACACCGGAATTTAAGGCAGACATCGCCCATGGATGGCAAAACGGCGCGCTGACGTCTGCCGACTCGTTCTATCACTACTACTCTCACTTCACGCGTGACCAGGACTATTTCGAAGCCAACCTGGGCAAGCTGAAGACTCCCGTCAGCRTCATCTGGGGGGAGAAGGACATCTATATTCAAAAGGAAATGGGTCAGGAGCTGGCCAATCGCGCGGGGCTGGATTTCCACGTCCTTCCGAGTATTGGCCACTATCCGCATTTGCAGGACAAGGCCGCAACCATTGCCGAAGTAAGAGCCGCATTTGACGCCAAATAATCCACGGCATTCCGGCCGGTGTCACGGTTGGCGCCGACTACGCGGTGAAGCCGTTTGTTCTCGCTTGCCCGCGCGCCATTGATATGTGGCCGGCTTGAGGCGGAAGCCCTTTTTGTCCATCAGAAGTCAGGAGTCTGCGCAACTCTCACTCTTGCAGGACAGACAGAGTGCCAGGACCATCAAGATGGGTTCTCCGGGTGCTTACAACGCCTCGCCGTCCTTTAGCGTCCGTTTCCGCAGATCGCGTCGCAGCGGCGCTTCAGGCACGTGGCCGGTCGATCTTCCAGATGTAAGGGTTACCCCTAGTCAATCATTCCCGATTTTTGGGACTCGTGGTTTTGATTTTTGGGAACGAGGTCCTATTCTTGGCACCTATGTTGAATCCCGTCGATAACCCAAGCGCCTTGAAGCCCGCGACCTCCACGCCCGCCGAACCCGGGCAGCCAGCCGGCGGGGCCGATCGCGTGCTGTTCGTGCTGGCGGCGCTCGCACAACACGGCGCGCCGATCACCGTGCGGGAGCTCGTCGCCAAGACCGGCCTGCCCAAGAGCACGCTCTACCGGCAACTGGTAATGCTCAAGCGCTGGGGCTTTGTGCTGGAGTCCGACGGCGAGTACGCGCCGGGCCCGATCAGCCTGCAACTGGCGCTCGGTTTTGACATGGCCTCCCACCTGGCCCGCGAAGCCTTGCCCGACATGCGGCTATTGGCACAGCAGTCGGATGAAAGCGTGGGCCTGATCGTCGCCGTCAAGGATCACGCCGTGTGCCTGGAGATGGTGGAAAGCCGCCAGTCGCTGCGCTGCTCGTTCGAAAAGGGGCGCGGCGTGCCGCTGCGCGCCGGTGCGTCGGCCAAGTCGCTGCTGGCGTTCATGCGCGACGAAGCGCGCGAGCGTCTCGTCCATGCCCTGTGCGAGCCAGGCGAATCCGAGCAGCTGCTGGCTGAACTCGCCGCCATTCGCGAGGCCGGCTACGCCGTCAGCGAGGGCGCGGTGGATCCGGGCGTGTGGGGCGTGAGCGCGCCTCTCTTCTCGCGGCGCAGCAAGGCAGATGCGCTGGGTTCCATCACGCTGATGGTGCCGGCGACACGCCGGCAAGGGCGCGAAACCGCTCTGATCGCCATGACCGTGGCAGCGGCAATGCGGATTTCTGCCCGGCTGCAGTCTTACTGAACACAAGGCAAATCATTACCACTGCCGTCGACAAACCGCTACGACGGCCGCCGCTTCGCTACCGAGTAAAAAAGGAGACCTCCATGAACCTACGTCGCAAATGCCTGATGGCCGGCCTGACGGCCCTGATCAGCCTGACTTTCGGCGTCGCCGCCCACGCTGAGGACAGCGCCGTGCTGCGTGTGGCCACCGACGCCACCTTCCCGCCGATGGAATTCGTCGAGAACGGCAAGCGCACCGGCTTTGATGTGGAACTCGTTGAGGCCATGGCCAAGGTGATGGGCAAGCGGGTTGAGTGGACCGACATCGACTTCAAGGGCCTGGTCCCCGGGCTGGTCTCGCGCCGCTTCGACATGGCCGTGTCCGGCATCTACATCACCCCCGAGCGCAGCAAGGTGGTGGACTTCACCGAGCCGTACTACACCGGCGGCCTGGTGGCACTGGTCAAGAGCGGCAACACCACCATCCACACCCCGGTCGATCTGAACGGCAAGAAGGTCAGCGTGCAGGTGGGCACCAAGTCGGTCAGCTTCCTGCGCGACACGTATCCACAGGTGCAGCGCGTGGAAGTCGAGAAGAACCAGGAAATGTTCAGCCTGGTCGAGATCGGGCGTGCCGACGCCGCCGTGACCGGCAAGCCGGCCGCTATGCAGTACGTCAAGACCCGAGGCGGCCTGCGCATGGTGGAGCAGCCGTTGACCACCGAGGAATACGGCATGGCCGTGCGTAAGGACACGCCCGAGCTCACGCGCGCCCTCAATGCCGCACTGACCAAGGTGAAGGCCGATGGAACCTACGCCAAGCTGACCCAGAAGTGGTTCGGCAACGCCGCCAACGCAGCCGCCAAATAAGCCGCGCGAATCATCATCATGGAACTGGATTTTTCTCCTGTCTTTGCCGGTTGGCCTGACATCCTCCACGGCGCCATCGTCACCGTGGAGGTGACCGCCTGCGCGCTGGTGCTGGGTTGCATCATGGGCCTGCTGGTCGGCATCGGCCGGCTGGACCCGAAGCGTCGTGTCATCTATGGCATCTGTACTGCCTATGTGACGTTCATTCGCGGCACGCCGCTGCTGGTGCAGCTGTTCCTGCTGTTCTTCGGGCTGCCGCAATTCGACATCCTGCTGCCGGCCTTTGTGTGCGGCGTGATCGGGCTGGGCATCTATTCCGGCGCCTATGTGTCGGAAATCGTGCGCGGCGCCATTCAATCCGTGGACAAGGGCCAGATGGAAGCGGCTCGCTCGATCGGCATGTCTTCCGGCCAGGCCATGCGCGCAGTGATCCTGCCGCAGGCCATCGTGCGGATGATTCCACCGCTGGGCAATGAGTTCATCGCCCTGATCAAGAACTCGGCGCTGGTGTCGCTGCTGACCATTGCCGACCTGATGCACGAGGGCCAGAAGATCATCAGCGTGTCGTACCGGTCGCTGGAAGTCTATCTGGCGATCGCACTGGTTTATCTGATCCTGACGAGCGCAGCCGGGCTGATCCTGCAACGCGCAGAAAAACGGCTGCGCATGGGAGGCATGGTGCAATGAGCGATTCCGCAATCATCCGGATCCGGAACCTGGGCAAATCATTCGGAGGCCATTCGGTCTTGCGCGGCATCGACTTCGATGTGGAACCGTCGCAGGTCGTGGTTGTGATCGGCCCCAGCGGCTCGGGCAAGAGCACCTTCCTGCGTTGCTGCAACGGCCTGGAACAACCTGAGGCCGGCACCATCGACATCGTCGGCAAGCGGCTGGTGACCGAGGGCCAACTGATCGGCGAGCACGAACTGAACCAACTGCGCACGGAAGTGGGTATGGTGTTCCAGTCGTTCAATCTGTTCCCGCACCTGTCGGTACTGCACAACGTCACGGTGGGCCCCCGCATGCTGCGCGGCATCTCGCGCGAAGAAGCCGAGCGCAAGGCGATGAGCCTGCTTGAGAAAGTCGGTCTTGCGCACAAGGCCCAGGCCATGCCCGCCAGCCTGTCGGGCGGCCAGAAGCAGCGCGTGGCCATTGCCCGCGCACTGGCCATGGAGCCGCGCGTGATGCTGTTCGACGAGCCGACCTCAGCACTGGACCCCGAGCTGGTCGGCGAAGTGCTGCAGGTGATGAAGGTGCTGGCCGCCGAAGGCATGACCATGGTCGTGGTCACCCATGAAATGGGCTTTGCCCGCGAAGTGGCCGATGTGGTGGTGGTCATGGATGGCGGCGGCATCATTGAGGCGGGGCCGCCGTCGGTCATCTTTTCGGCGCCGACGCAGGAACGCACGCGTGGCTTCCTGCAGGCCGTGCTGACGCGGGCATGAGCATGGCTGTGACCCAGAATCCCTGGCAGGGCCGTGTCGACAGCGGCGAGCGCGGCGACACCACGCGCCTGTTCCGCATCGTACATGTGCTGGAAGCAGCAGACCCGACGCCCCTGAGCGGCGCGCCGGTGCTGCTCGGCTTCAGTTGCGACACCGGCGTGCTGCGCAACCAGGGCCGCCCCGGCGCCGCGCACGGCCCGGACGCCATCCGCCAGGCGCTGGCCAACGTGCCGGCGCACGGACTGCCCGCGTTGTACGACGCGGGCAATGTCGGCTGCGAGGACGGCGACCTGGAATCGGCCCAGCGGGCGCTGGCGGAAACCGTACGCGACGCGCTGGCGCGTGGCGGGCTTCCGCTGGTGCTGGGCGGCGGCCATGAAGTGGCCTGGGGCACGTGGCAAGGCCTGCGCGCGCACCTGGATGCACAGGACGATGGCGGGCGCGTACTTATCATCAATATCGACGCCCACTTCGACCTGCGCACCAGCCGGCCCGCAAGCTCCGGCACGCCGTTCGATCAGATCGCCAACGCGTGCGCAGAGCGAGGGCAGCCGTTCGACTATATCTGCCTGGGCGTCAGCCGCCTCAGCAATACGCCGGCGCTTTTCAGCCGCGCCGATGCGTTGGGCGTTTGCTATGTGGAAGACGTGGACATGCAGGAGCGCCACCTGCCATCGCGTCTGGCGGAACTGGCAGCGCGCATCGATGCCACCGACCACTTGTACCTGACCATCGACCTCGACGCACTGCCGGCGGCCGTGATGCCGGGCGTGTCGGCACCTGCCGCCTATGGCGTGCCGTTACCGGTGGTGGAGGAGGTGGCCTTGCTCGCGCGCCGCAGCGGCAAGCTGCGCGTGGCCGACCTGGCGGAATACAACCCGCAGTATGACCGCGACCACCAGGGCGCACGCGTGGCGGCCCGCCTGGCCTGGCGCCTGTTTGGCTGACAGGCAGGTCACTTCCCTGGCCGCGGGCCGACCTGAGCGCTTCGGCGCTTCTGTACTCCGGAGCGCCGGTGCGGATATTGCGCGATTCAGTCACTTTGAGCGATCGTTTCCCTGTGGGGGCTTGAACAAGGGTTTATACCGGGGCATTCTACGGACTCCGTTCGCATACAATGATCGAAATGATCACAATGGATGCTCGGTTCGATCAAATTCGATGTGTCGCGCAGGGTAGCGTGACGGCGTCGAATAGAGCGACGGACTCCAGCGAACAGGAGACCAGACATGCAAAACCCTTCGCGTTTTCGGCGCCAGGCGGTCCACGCGATTCTCTTGATGGGAATGGCCACTGTCATCCCCGGCTTCGGCCTGGCGCACGCCCAGGGCAGTGCCGATCGCATCGTTCGCATCGTCGTGCCCTTCGGCCCCGGCGGAGGCTCGGACGTGCTGGCCCGATTGATTCAGCCCCGGCTCGCCGAGACGCTGAGATCCACGGTCATCATCGAGAACCGACCGGGTGCCGGTGGCACGCTTGGCGCGGGCGTTGTCGCCAAGGCGGCGCCAGACGGCACGACATTGCTGTTGACGGATGCCAGCGTAGCTACCATCGCGCCCGCGCTGTACGCGAAACTCACTTACGCGACCAAGGACCTGACACCGGTCATTAGCCTGGCGCAGTTCCCCAATCTCCTGGTGGCGCCAACACGGTTACGGGCGAATACGCTGGCGGAACTGGTGGCAGAGCAGCGCTCCCATCCGCAGCCGTTGTCGATTGCATCGAGCGGAAACGGCACTAGCACTCACCTGACAGCGGAGTTGCTGAAGAGCGTGACGCATCTGCCGCTAACGCACGTGCCGTACAAAGGCAGTGGCGCGGCAATCAGCGATACGGCAGGCGGCCAGGTCGATCTGCTCTTCACTGGCTACGCGACGGTTGCCCAGCTCATCAAGGCCGGGCGATTGAAGCCGATCGCGGTCACTTCGCCCAAGCGCCTGCCAGAGTTGCCCCAGGTGCCCACTGTCGCGGAGAGTGGCTTTCCAGGCTTCGAGTCATGGATCGCGCAAGTGGTCTTTGCCCCGGCGGGTACGCCGCGCGAAGTGGTGCAGAAGCTGAATGTGGCAATTGCCGATGCGCTCCGGCAACCCGATGTGGCAGCGAAGATGCGGCAGCAGGGCCTGGAGCCTTACGGGAATTCACCCGATGAGTTTTCTACCTGGATTGACGGACAGTCACGCTTGTGGGCACGTGTGATCCGCGAGTCAGGGGCAAAGCCTGAATAGAAAGACGCTTTGGCAGGCCCAGCGCACGCTGCATTGGCGGGATGCCCGAGCTTGCCCAAGACAAAGGTCTCGTAGCCGGCGGTTGCGGGACCTTTACGCCTTTCTGACCAACGCATGCCATCATGCAAATTCTCCATCTCAAGATTAATCGAGCCAATCAATTGAAGGGTCAGTAGCTGCACCTGTCTGTTCCCCGATGGAGCGTTGACGACGTGCCCCCATTTCAAAATGGAAGAAGCTGACCCGTGAGCTGCTTCGAAAGGGCGAGCCGCGCATGCTGATTGTTGATGAGGTCCAACATCTGCAGCCGGGACCTATCGGGAACAGCGGTCGTCCCTGAACCTGCTGTAGTACCTGGGAAATGAATGTTGAGCCTGGGTCGCACGAATGACAATCGTCAACAACAGTTGTTCTGGCGAGCATCCCTTGATCATCAAAATTGCAATTAATCGCCAGGATTCCCGACCCAACCTGAAACCGGGGTTTGGCAGCACAGGCCACCGTGGCCGCGTGCCCGGCGTCGTCCTCCGGCAGGTAGGGGAGTGGCCAAAGGCGGGGGGCAAATCCGGCAGGAAGGGAGAGCATGGCGTACAGACTCCATTGGAGAACCTCCATGCGCATCTCGATCGGGGCATGCATTAAAGCGGAGGGAACGGCAGCAACTGACCGACCACTGAACGAACGGCAAGTGAAACTGCTCAACCGACTGCTCGATGGCTTCGAAGGGACGCTCACCAGTTCCAAGTGGGCGGCGATCGCCAAATGCTCCCCAGACACCGCGCTGCGCGACATCACTGAACTGCTCGCACGTGGCGTATTGCGCAAATCGGATGCAGGTGGGCGCAGCACCAGCTATGAGTTGAACGACCTATCCGAGTAGGCACGCCTCCGGGACATGACTTGGCTCGTGGGGGGAGCGGCGCCTTCATGGACCCTTGCCAACGCCTTCGGAAGGAGGCCAAGATGGACTTCGTTCACCGCAAGGCGCTTCAGCGCCCCTCCCGGTGCCGAAACTCGTCTGGTGGCACACCCATCAGGCGATGGAACATAGCCATGAACGCCGATGCGCTGCTGTAACCAAGGTGGGATGCAATCTCCTCGACCGTGTGCGCAGCATTGAGTAGAGGTATCGCTTTGACAACCCGGAGACGTTGTTTCCATTCGGCCAATGACATACCTAAATTCTTTTACGCGCGCCTTGCTAGCGTCCGTTCGGTCGTTTTGGCCAGCTCAGCGAGTGCGGGCAGTTTGGGAATATCGCCAGGAGAATTTTCCAGGAGTCGGAGGATAGGTACTAACAGTGGGTCGGTTGTGTACGGGAGGTAACTGCCAGTCGCCTTGCTATGAATAAGCTGGTCGAGTAGGACTTGATACAGGCGCAGATTCTCCATTGAGGGAGAGGAGGTGACGTCCGCCGTGCTCAAATGGTCGAGGATGGCGCGCATCAATGGACTTACGGAAATCGTGCAAGGGACGCTGGCGAGACCAGTACATAGGCGTGAGTGCACTGTGAACAAGCAATGGCGTGTTGCAAGTCCCCAAATGCTCAAAGGGAGCTGAGCCGGTGGTAGCCAAATGCCAGAGATCGGGGGAGCGACAAGTTGAGTATCTTCTAGCCTGACCTCGATGATTCCGTTGAACGAGTACAGGAAGACACCACTAACCTCGCTCATCTTGAGTGTGGGAACGGCGTCGGCATCATGCACTGCATGGAAGGAAAAGTTCTCCGCAGACCGCTTTCCGGGGAGTTGCTGTGCTACAGATGTGCGGAAATGCATCGACTTCCTGACGCCCTTTTTTGACCGACCGGTGCAAGTGCCGAGGGCAGGCGGATGGTAAGCATGCTGGTGGTGTGGGTTGGTAGTAGGCCGAAGTGGCATTGCGACGCTCTCCGGTTGGACCGTGAGTCGGGGGGCAATAGCTAGATGAAGACGTGATCGGTACGATAGGCGGCGCCGTTGCACGCTTTGCACTGCGCGGACACATCGCCACGATGCGCGCTGGCGACAACATGAAGTCCGTATTGGCAGCCTTTTCCTTTGCTCCTTTACGATGTCGTTCAGAAACGCGTAGATCGTGCTGCCTTCATGGAGGCTCGACATGCTAGTAGTCCAACGTTTCGGAGAAAGATACTTCGGTCTTCTGCGCGAGGGGATGTCGGATTGGGGTCGCAAGCACGAGCTTGTCGGTGCTGAAATGCACCAGATCGAGGCCGTCCGAATTGATCGGTCCGGATATGATGCCCAAGTCTGTACTTCCATTGTATGGGTGCAGGTAATATGTTGCCTACGCCTATTCCCGACGTCTTGCATGAACTGCGGAGATTCCTGCGGATTTCGGCACAGCCATGATCTTCCGAGCGCAAGCTTGGGAGCTCTAATTCGAAGTCAGGTCGATGCTGAATACGGTACAGATGCGAGGTGCGCGCAGACGAAACGAGAGAGTACGAGAAGTCGTTTGCTGAAGAAGTGATCGGCCCCCGCCATCGTCACCACGGCGACGGACTGGCTCTCCGCCCATCGCGGTATCGTGGTAATGGGCACTCGGATATCGCACTCCCCATGGACAATAAGTGTGTCAGGCGGTAGCCCGGGCAGGGTAGTCCCTGCCACCGTCCACCTTGCCCAGTCCGAGCCCGGCGACCACTAGTACAACATCCCGTAAATAGATTTAATAATTATCAGGCTGTAGGTACGGCTCCAGGAGCGTGACGACCACCTGGGCCATCTCGTCGAGCGAGCCTGCGC
>NZ_JBFTND010000171.1:0-19609 GCF_056397305.1 Cupriavidus sp. 05N40 | reverse complement strand
AGATCGGCGATATCACCGGCCTGCCTGCCGGTCCCGATGACATGGAGCTCACCGCGGACGGCAAGACGCTGTGGGTGAGCTTCCGCTGGGCACGCTCGGTCGGCCTGGTCGACGTGGCCAGCCGCAAGCTGGTCAAGACCATCCGCGTCGGCCGTTCGCCGCACGGCATTTACTTCCGCACGCGCGCGCCTTTGTATTGAGTATTGAGCCGGGCGTGGCGGGCGCGGCGCCGCACGGAACGCGGCGGCCCGCGCGGCACTCGAAACTAGTATGGCTGTCGCCACTCCAATGCAGTCACAGGTCATCAGGACAGGCATCATGAGCAAGATTTCGCGGCCCCGGCCCGCCCGCGCGGTGATACGCGCGGCGGCCGGGTTTGCCGTTGCGGGGCTGGCACTGGCGGCGGCGGCGGCGGGTTTCGCCACCTCGGCCACGTCGGCCACCTCAGCCACCTCAGCCACCTCAGCCAACGCCGCCGGACCCGCGCAGCCGGCGCCTGCCGCGCCGCAATCCTGCCGTGCCGGCACGCTCTACCTGACCTTCGATACCGGCAGCATGAGCCAGGCCACGCTGATCGCCGACACGCTGCGCCGCCACCATATCAAGGCCACCTTCTTCCTCGCCAACGAGCCCACCGTCAACAAGGACAGCTCGCTCGACCCGGGCTGGGCCGCGTACTGGAAGACGCTGGCGGCGGACGGCCATGTCTTCGGCAGCCACACCTTCGACCACGTCTACCTGCGCGGCACGCGCGACGGCAAAGTGACGATGCGCCCGCAGTTCGGCGCGCAGGCCGGCCAGGACGTGACAATGGACCAGCAGGGCTTTTGCAGCGAACTCAAGCGCAGCGCGCGGGCACTGCGCGGGCTGAGCGGCGCCGCGATGTCGCCGCTGTGGCGCGCGCCGGGCGGCCATACCGCGCCGCAGACGCTGCAATGGGCCGAGCAGTGCGGCTTCAGGCACGTGGCATGGGCGCCGGCCGGCTTCCTTGGCGATGAATTGTCTTCCGAGCGCTTCCCGAACAAGGTGCTGCTGGCGCGCGCGCTGCGCGACCTGCGCGATGGCGACATCACCATGGCGCATCTCGGCATCTGGTCGCGCAAGGATCCGTGGGCGCCGGGCGTGCTCGAGCCGCTGATCAGCGGGCTGGAGCAGAAGGGCTTCTGCTTCGCCACGCTGCGCGAGCATCCCGCCTATCGCGAGTGGTTGCGCGGCCAGGGCGCCACCGTGGCGGGCCGCGAGGCGGGGAGACCGTGATGCTGGACACGCTCAACGCCTGGGTCGGCCAGGTCGAAGCCACGCTGTTCCAGGACGTGATCCTGCCGGTGGTCTACCAGCTCGGCTTCGGCGGCTATGCCGAGGACGCCTTCACGGGCACCGAATGGCTGCTGGTGGGGCTGGTGCAGATCGTGGTGATGGTGCTGATCCTGGGGCCGCTGGAAAAGCTGCGCCCGGTCGAGGTCGTGACCGACCGCGGGGCGATCCGCACCGACATTCTCTATACCGTCGTGCATCGGCTCGGCCTGTTCCGGCTGGCGATGTTCTTCCTGCTCGGCCCGCTGATGGACGGGCTCGAAGGCCAGCTGCGCCTGCTTGGCTGGCAGCGCGTGAATGTGGAGGACTGGTGGCCGGCGGTGACGTCGATCCCGCTGGTCAGCTTCTTCGTCTACCTGCTGCTGTTCGACCTGCTCGACTACTGGTACCACCGCCTGTCGCATACCTACCGCTGGTGGTGGAGCCTGCACGCCGTGCACCACAGCCAGCGCCAGATGACGCTGTGGAGCGACAACCGCAACCACCTGCTCGACGACATGCTGCGCGACCTGGTGTTCGCCGTGGTGGCGCTGGCGGTCGGCGTGGAGCCGTCGCAGTACGTGCTGCTGGTGGCGCTGTCGCAGCTKCTGCAGAGCCTGCAGCAYGCCAACCTGCGCCTGCAYTTCGGCKSGCTCGGCGAGCGGCTGCTGGTGTCGCCGCGCTTTCACCGCACCCACCACGCGGTGGGCGTGGGCCACGAGGCGATCGGCCGTCCCGGCCGGCTCGGCGGCTGCAATTACGGCGTGATCTTCCCATGGTGGGACATGCTGTTCCGCACCGCCGTGTTCACCGACGCCTACTATCCCACCGGGATCCGCGACCAGATGCCGCCGCCCGCGGGCAAGAGCCGCAACTACGGCACCGGCTTCCTGTCGCAGCAGTGGTACGGCATCAAGCGCCTGCTGCGGCTGGGCTGACGGGCCGCGCCGCCGCCTCGCGGCGTCCCGCCTGGCCATGGCGGTGATGTGCCGGCCGGCAGGCTCCGGCCGGCGCCGGTGACGTGTGCTAGTCTGTTTGTCTTCGCTTTCGCGGCAATCCAATTCACTGCATGAACGATATTTTTCGCGCGTTTGGTCGTGCCCTGATGAGCCAGCTGCATCCGCGCATGCTGATGCTCACCGTCATCCCCTTCGTGTTGGCGACGGGGCTGTGGGGTGGCCTGCTGCTGTGGGGCTGGGAGCCCATCATGGCGACCGCGCGCGGCATCCTCGAAAGCTCGGCGCTCACCAGCTGGATCTACGCGGGGCTGGCCTGGCTGGGCATGCAGTCGCTCAATGCCGTGGTGGCGCCGCTGTTCGTGATCGCGCTGATGGTGCCGCTGGTGATCGCCTCGATGCTGATCTTCATCAGCCTGTTCTCCGTGCCTTCGGTGATGCGCCACCTGGAGCGCAGCTATCCCGGGCTGGAGCGGGCCAAGGGCGGCAGCGTGGCCGGCAGCGTGTTGCAGACGCTCGGCAGTACCTTCCTGTTCCTGCTGCTGGTGATCGTGACCTTGCCGCTGTGGCTGTTCCCGCTGTTCTTTGCGCTGATCCCGCCGTTGCTGTGGGGCTGGCTGACCTACCGCGTGATGACCTACGACGCGCTGGCCGAGCACGCCACCGCCGAAGAGCGCAAGACCCTGATGAAACGCCACCGCGCGTCCTTGCTCTCGATCGGCGTGGCGGTCGGGCTGCTGGGCTCGGCACCGACGCTGATCTGGGTATCCTCGGCGGCGCTGATCTTCCTGTTTCCGTTCGTACTGGCGGGCACGCTGTGGCTCTATGTGCTGATCTTTATCTTCTCGGCGCTGTGGTTCGGGCATTTCTGCCTGCGCGCGCTGGAGCAGTTGCGCGCCGAGCGCGCCGCCGTGGCGGCTTCGCCTGCGGCGGACGTCATCGATCTCGCGCCGTCCGACGTGCGGCGCATTGAACAATCCTGAAGCGAGGGCATCATGGGTTTCGGCCTGATCGTCATTGGTGACGAGATTCTGTCGGGGCGGCGCGAAGACAAGCACATGCGCCGCGCCATCGAACTGCTGGCCGCCCGTGGRCTGGCGCTGGACTGGGCAGAGTACGTGGGCGACGAGCGCGCGCGCATCACCGCCACGCTGCGCCGCACCTTTGCCGGCACCGACGTGGTGTTCTGCACCGGCGGCATCGGCGCCACGCCGGACGACCACACCCGGCAATGCGCCGCGGCGGCGCTCGGCGTGCCGCTGGCGTTGCATCCCGAGGCGCGCGAGCTGATCGCCCAGCGCATCGTCGAGACCGCCGCCGGCGATCCGGTCAAGGGCGACCTGAACCTGCCCGAGAACCAGCATCGCTTCAAGATGGGTGAATTCCCGGCGGGCGCGCGCATCATCCCGAACAGCTACAACCGGATTCCCGGCTTCTCCGTAGCCGATCATCACTTCATGCCCGGCTTCCCGGTAATGGCATGGCCGATGATGGAATGGGTGCTGGACCATTACTACCCGCACCTGTTCCATACGGCGGTGCAGGAGGAGCGTTCGTTCCTGGTGTTCGAGGCGCCCGAATCGACCCTGACGCCGCTGATGGAGCGGGTCGAGGCAGCGTTCGGCGGCGTGCGCGTGTTCAGCCTGCCGTCGGTAGGCGATGCCAGGCGCGGCGAGCTCTATGCGCGGCGCCATATCGACCTCGGCGTGAAGGGGGCGAGCGATCTCGTCGAGCCGGCCTACGCCATGCTGCGCGACGGCGTGCGCGAGATGGGCTTCGAGCTGGTGGAAGTCGCGGCGCGGCGGCCGGGCGATCCCGCGGCAGACTGAGCGGCGGACTGAGCGGTGATACGGTCATCGAATGAAAAACGGGACAGCCATGCTGTCCCGTTTTGCTTGCCGCCCGGCCGGGGCCTGGCGGTGTTGCCGCCCGTCAGGCGCCGTGCCACGGCAATCCGCGCACGCACCAGCCTTCCGTCGTCTTGCGGTGATGATGCTCATCGCGGTTGCCCTCGAAGCCTTCGAGCACATCCATCGCAAACTGGTAGCCGGCCTCGGTCGCCACGCGCGCCGCGTGCTTGGAGCGCGCCGCGCTGCGGCACAGGAACAGCACGGGTACATCGGTCGGTACCCGCGCCTTGAGCTGCTCGAGGAAGGCCGCGTTCTGCGCGCCGCCCGGGTAGCTCATCCATTCGACGTGCGCGGACTGGGCTTCCGGCAGGTCCGGCCCGCCGATCCAGTCCAGTTCCGCCTGCGTGCGCACGTCCACCATCACGGCGGCGGGATCGTTCTGCAGCAGGGCAAACGCTTCTTGCGGCGAGAGGGCGCCGAAATAGGGGAGCTGGTTTTGCTGCTGGCGCTGGCGCGCGGCTTGGAGAAGGTCGTCTCGGGTGGTCATCTGGGTGACAAGATCGAAAGGTGGAGTGGCGCCACGGCGCCATAGGGCAATGGAGCGCCCCGACGGGTATTCTAGCGCGCCGCGGGCCGGGCCCGGCAGGTTTGGGCGGCGGTCGGCCGCGGCCAGGAATGCCGGGTGCATGCACCGCAAGCAGGCAACCTGGTGGCGAGCGCACCAAAACAGATCATCATTTGCGTGGTGGCACATTGATGGTGCATTTTCGCGCTGTATTGCACTGTTTTGGTGTTTCCGCGGGCCCTGCCGGATGCGCGCCTGCGGGGCTCGCGCGGCCTGCCTGGGCAGCGAGATTTTGCATATGCCACATGCGCCACCCTGGCACCGTCCGAAGGCCTGCCTGGGGCCGTCCAATTGCACTTTTTTCGGGAACGCAGGGGTAATCAGGGTCTTCCCTTGGCATGCTTTCTGCTAACATTCCTCGTCCCTTTCGTGGCCGGTTTTTGCGCAGTCCCCAAGCCTTGCAGGCGGGGTGTGACGAAGACCGACGCAAGAATGGCTTTCTAGACTTCAGCCGAATTTCCAGGAGATAGGCATGGCCCACAGCGTTGCAGATGTGATGAAGMTYGTGAAGGAAAACGACGTCAAGTTCGTCGATTTCCGYTTCACSGATACCAAAGGCAAAGAGCAACACGTGTCGGTACCCGTGTCGCACTTCGACGAAGACAAGTTCGAAAGCGGCCACGCATTCGACGGCTCGTCGATCGCCGGCTGGAAGGGTATCGAGGCTTCGGACATGCTGCTGATGCCGGATCCGGTTACCGCCAACATCGATCCGTTTTACGAAGAACCGACCCTGGTGCTGACCTGCGACGTGGTCGAGCCGTCGGATGGCAAGGGCTACGACCGCGACCCGCGCTCGATCGCCAAGCGCGCCGAGGCGTACCTGAAGAGCACCGGCCTGGGCGACACCGCCTACTTCGGTCCGGAACCCGAATTCTTCATCTTCGACGGCGTGACCTGGAACATTGACATGCAGGGTTGCGCTGTCAAGATCCACTCGGAAGAAGCACCGTGGTCGTCGGGCAAGGAATTCGAGCACGGCAACAGCGGCCACCGTCCGGGCAAGAAGGGCGGCTACTTCCCGGTCGCCCCGATCGACACCTTCCAGGACATCCGTTCGGAAATGTGCCTGATCCTGGAATCGCTGGGCATCCCCGTGGAAGTCCACCACCACGAAGTGGCTGGCCAGGGCCAGAACGAAATCGGCACCCGGTTCAGCACGCTGGTGCAGCGCGCCGACTGGACGCAGCTGCAGAAGTACGTGATCCAGAACGTCGCGCACACCTACGGCAAGACCGCCACCTTCATGCCGAAGCCGGTCGTGGGTGACAACGGTTCGGGCATGCACGTGCACCAGTCCGTGTGGAAGGACGGCCAGAACCTGTTCGCGGGCAACGGCTACGCCGGCCTGTCGGAATTCGCGCTGTACTACATCGGCGGCATCATCAAGCACGCTCGCGCGCTGAACGCCATCACCAACCCGGGCACGAACTCGTACAAGCGCCTGGTCCCGGGCTTCGAGGCACCGGTGAAGCTGGCCTACTCGGCCCGCAACCGCTCGGCTTCGATCCGCATTCCGTATGTGGCGAACCCGAAGGGCCGCCGTATCGAAACGCGCTTCCCGGATCCGCTGATGAACCCGTACCTGGGCTTCTCGGCGCTGCTGATGGCCGGCCTGGACGGCGTGATGAACAAGATCCACCCGGGCGAAGCTGCCGACAAGAACCTGTACGACCTGCCGCCGGAAGAGGATGCAAAGATCCCGACCGTCTGCTCGAGCCTCGACCAGGCCCTGGAATACCTCGACAACGACCGCGAGTTCCTGACGCGCGGCGGCGTCTTCTCCAACTCCATGATCGATGCCTACATCGAACTGAAGATGGAAGAAGTCACCCGCTTCCGCATGACCACGCACCCGATCGAGTTCGAAATGTACTACTCGCTGTAAGGCGGGACGTTGCCTGGTTGTGACCGGGCAACAGTTGCACCAGGAAGGGGCGGCTTCGGCTGTCCCTTTTTGTTTTGAAGCCTGGATTGATGGCTAGAATGGGGCTCCTTTTCCACCTCCCTTGCTGATGTCAATGGACGCGCTCGACTTTCCGCACTCCCAGCTCCACCCGATGCCCCGCTTCGGTGCCCGCATGCGTGCGCCGGCGGCCGTATGCGCCATGTTGGCGCTGGCCTTGCTGGCCTGGAGTCGGCCGGCGCCGGCGCAATCGGGTGATATCTATGTCTGCGCCGGCCCCAACGGCGTGCCGGAGTACCGCAACGGCAATGGCGGCAAGGGCTGCAAGCGGCTCAGCCTGCCGGAAGTGACCACCGTGCCGGGCACGCGCGTCTCCGCCGCCGGCGCGGCCAAGGGCAGCGCGCCGGCCACCACGCCCGCGACCTTCCCGCGGGTGGACAGCGCCACGCAGAAGAGCCGCGACGGCGAGCGCCGCGCCGTGCTCGAGCAGGAACTGCAGAGCGAGGAGGCCAAGCTGGCCGGGCTGCGCGCCGAGTACAACAACGGCSAGCCCGAGCGCCAGGGCAAYGAGCGCAACTACCAGCGGTACCTGGACCGCACCGCCGCGCTGCGTGACGACATCGCGCGCGGCGAGGCCAATGCCGCATCGTTGCGGCGCGAACTTTCCAACCTGAAGGACTAGTCTCATGCGTCGCCTGATTCGCAGCGTCTCCCGCAAGGTGGCTTCGGCCGGAGCCGGCAATCCGCCCGAGGGCGGGGCCGCGGTGCTGCCGTTGGGCGATGTTTCCTATCGCCAGGGCCTGGACGTGATCGCCAACCCGGTCCTGCTGGTGCGCCAGCCGGGCATGCGCATCGTCTACGCCAACCCGGCGGCCGAAGCGAGCTTCGCGGTATCGCGCAAGGCCATGGTGGAGCTGTCGCTGGCGGACCTGTTCGGCGCCTCGGAAGAGCTCGGCAGCATGATCGATACGGTGCTCTCGCGGCAGTTCGATGCGCGCCGCCAGGACGTGGTGCTGCACCCGCCCTTGCAGGAGCCGACCCACGCGCACGTGGTGATCGGCGCGCTGGAGGCCAACCCCGACACCGTGCTGGTGGAGATGTTGCCCAACGAGCAGAAGGTGCGCAGCGAGCGCGAGGAACGCATCCTCGACCTGACCTCGGCCAACAAGGAACTGATCCGCAACCTCGCCCACGAGATCAAGAACCCGCTGGGTGGCATCCGCGGCGCGGCGCAGCTGCTGGAGTTTGAGCTGCCGGACCGCTCGCTGCGCGAATACACCCAGGTCATCATCAAGGAGTCGGATCGCCTGCAGACGCTGGTGGACCGGCTGCTGGAGCCGCACCGGCATCCGCATATCGTGTCGGACCTCAATATCCACGAGGTGCTGGAGCGCGTGCGTTCGGTGGTGCTGGCCGAATTCCCGTCCGGGCTGGATATCGTGCGCGACTACGACGCCAGCCTGCCGGACCTGCGCGGYGACATGGAGCAACTGATCCAGGCCGTGCTCAACATCGTCCACAACGCTGCGCAGGCGCTGGCCGAGCGCATCGGGCGCGGCGATGCGCAGATCGTCCTGCGCACGCGCGTGGCCCGCCAGGTGACAATTGCCAAGCGTCTGTTCAAGCTGGCATTGGACTTGCATGTCATCGATAACGGTCCGGGCATCCCCGAGGATATTCGCGAACGCATCTTCTATCCGCTGGTGTCGGGTAGGGACGGCGGCAGCGGCCTCGGTCTCACACTCGCTCAAACCTTCGTGCAGCAGCACGAGGGCTTGATCGAATGTGAGAGCCGGCCTGGCTGTACCGACTTCCGTATCCTGCTGCCCCTGCATTGACCTGGCGAAAGCAATTGGCATTGCCTCAACGATTGCTGCCTCCCGGTGCCTCAGGTGGCGTGCAGACAGGAACGCGGAAGACCGAATGACACCGAGCAGACAAGCGACGCACATGAAGCCGATCTGGATAGTCGACGACGATCAATCAATCCGCTGGGTTCTTGAGAAAGCCCTCGCCCGTGAAAGCCTGCTCTCGCGCAGCTTTACCAATGTGCGCGACGTACTCGCCGCGCTCGAAGACGACGAGCCGCAAGTCCTGATCTCCGATATCCGCATGCCGGGTGGCTCGGGCCTGGATCTGCTGCAAGCGCTCAAGGCGCGCCACCCGGGGCTGCCCGTCATCGTGATGACGGCCTACTCCGACCTGGACAGCGCGGTAGCCGCGTTCCAGGGCGGCGCCTTCGAATACCTGGCCAAGCCCTTCGACGTGGACAAGGCGGTCGAGCTGATCCGCCGCGCGCTGCAGGAAAGCCTGCGCGAGGAGGAGATGGAAGACCGCCTGGTGGACGCCCCCGAGATCCTCGGCCAGGCGCCCGCCATGCAGGACGTGTTCCGCGCCATCGGCCGCCTGTCGCAGTCCAACGTGACCGTGCTGATCACCGGCGAGTCCGGCACCGGCAAGGAGCTGGTGGCGCAGGCGCTGCACAAGCACAGCCCGCGTGCCAACGGCCCCTTCATCGCGCTGAACACCGCGGCCATCCCGAAAGACCTGCTTGAATCCGAACTGTTCGGCCATGAGCGCGGCGCCTTCACCGGCGCGCAGACCATGCGCCGCGGCCGCTTCGAGCAGGCCRASGGCGGCACGCTGTTCCTCGACGAAATCGGCGACATGCCGYTSSMCYTGCAGACGCGCCTGCTGCGCGTGCTGKCCGACGGCAACTTCTACCGCGTGGGCGGGCACAATCCGCTGCGCGCCAATGTGCGCGTGATTGCCGCCACCCACCAGAACCTGGAGACGCGCGTCAAGGAAGGACTGTTCCGCGAGGACTTGTTCCACCGCCTCAACGTGATCCGCCTGCGCCTGCCGCCGCTGCGCGAGCGGCCGGAGGACATCACCCTGCTGGCCCGTCATTTCCTGCAGAAGAGCGCCAAGGAACTGGGCGTGGAGCCCAAGCGCATGGCGGACGAGGCCTTGACCTATGTCAGCACGCTGCCGTTCCCCGGCAACGTCCGCCAGCTGGAGAACCTCTGCAACTGGCTGACCGTGATGGCGCCGGCGCAGACCATCGAGGTCAAGGACCTGCCGCGCGAGATGATCGGCGGTGGCACGCCGCAGGGTGGCAACGGCGCGGGTGCGGGCATGGCGCGGGCGCTCGATGCGCGCGCCGAAAGCCGGGCGGACGAGGCCGACGGCCACGACCCGGTGGACTACGGCGCAGCGCCCCCCGGGATGGCCGGGGAGCCTGATGCCGCGCTGGCCTTCGCCGGCCGCGCGGCCTCGGCGAGCGCGCTTGCCGGCTGGGAAAACCTGCTGGCGGGCGAGGCGCGCGCCATGCTCGAATCCGGCCAGCCCGAGGTGATGGATGCGCTGACGCGCCGCTTCGAGAAGGCGGTGCTGGAGGCGGCGCTCGGCGTGACCCGCGGGCGCCGGGTGGAGGCGGCCACCCGCCTGGGGATCGGGCGCAATACGATCACCCGCAAGCTGCAGGAACTGGGCTTCGACTGACGGCTTTGCCGCAGCGCGGAAATGAATACGGCCGGGTTTGTCCCGGCCGTATTCATTTGATGCGCGCTACGCGCGCGCGTCAGCCTCGTGCCGCCAGCAGCAGTTCTGCCATTTCCGCAAATCCCTCGCCGCAAGCCGCCTGCGTCAGGTAGGCGGGCCTGGCCGGCAGTTGCGGCAGAATGTCGCGGATGTTGGCGACCCCGACCGACAGGGGAAAGTGGGCGAACATGGTGGCGTCGTTCGCCGAGTCGCCGATAAACAGCCATTCGTCGCGTTCGGCGTCGAGATCCGCGCCGAGCAGCTCGGCTGCGCACAGCTTGCTCATGCTGAGCTTGTCGTGCGCGCCGAACCAGCCGTTGACGTGGATCGAGCTGACCGTGGCCGTCATGCCGGCATCGCGCATCAGCGCGACGATCCGGTCGACCGCGGGCGGGGGCAGGGGGGCGACGTCCTCGGCATGGTCGATGGCCAGGTCGGCCGCGTGCCAGGCCTGGTCGGAGGCCAGCGCGCAGCCGGGGACCGCCTGCAGGATGCGCTGGCCCAGCGCATGGATGCGCTCGAGGTTGGCTGTCCGCGTGGTGGCGTCGTCCAGGTAGCGGGTAACCAGCTTGCCGCTGCGCAGGTGGGAATAGAAGGCGCCGTTCTCGCCGATGATGGCATCCACCGGCCACAGGCGCGTCAGGATCTCGGCCCAGGCGATGCAGCGGCCGGTGACCGGGATCACGTGCAGGCCCGCCTGCTTGAGACGGTCCAGCGCGAGGTAGGTGGCAGCCGGCAGCCTGCCGTCGGTGGTGATGGTGCCGTCGATGTCGGTGAGCACGCCGCGCACGCGGCGCAACGCCGGGGCGGGAAGGGTCTGGATGGCTTGCATAGCCCCGGATTCTACCCTGTCAAGCCACCGACAAAACGTTGTCATATTATTGTCATTTAGTGGATTTGCCCGGTTTTCCAATCCAACAAGGCGGAGTAACATCCGGCTGTCACAAAAACTGCATACAGTCGGTCGATTTTTTCCCGAACTGAAATAACAACCAGGAGAGCTGTCGATGACCTTCCAACGTACCGTGCTGAAGATCGCGGCCTTTGCCGTGCTGGCGGGCGCCGGCACCGCGCACGCCGCTGTCGAGATCCAGTGGTGGCATGCCATGCAGGGCGCGCTGAACGACAAGGTGAACGAGATCGCCGACAAGTTCAATGCCAGCCAGTCCGACTACAAGATCGTGCCGGTCAACAAGGGTAGCTACGACGAGACCATGGCGGCCGGCATTGCCGCCTTCCGCGCCGGCACGCAGCCGGCCATCCTGCAGGTCTTCGAAGTGGGCACGGCCACCATGATGAGCGCCAAGGGCGCCATCAAGCCGGTATCGACGGTGATGAAGGACGCGGGCGAGAAGTTCGACCAGAAGATCTACATCCCCGCGGTTGCCGGCTACTACACCTCGTCCAAGGGCGAGATGCTGTCGTTCCCGTTCAACAGCTCGACCACGGTCTTCTATTACAACAAGGACGCCTTCAAGAAGGCGGGCCTGGACGCCAGCAAGCCGCCCAAGACCTGGCCCGAAGTGATGCAGTACTCGGCCAAGATCAAGGCGTCGGGCGGCCAGTGCGCGTACACCACCGACTGGCAGGGCTGGGTGCACCTGGAGAGCTTCTCGGCCTGGCACAACACGCTGTTCGCTACCAAGAACAACGGCTTCGGTGGCACCGATGCGCGCCTGGTCTTCAACAGCCCGCTGCACGTCAAGCACATCACCAACCTGCAGGAAATGGTGAAGAAGGGCTACTTCAGCTACGGTGGCCGCAAGTCGGAGTCGCAGGCCAAGTTCTATAACGGCGAGTGCGCGATGTTCACGGGTTCGTCGGCATCGCTGGCGAATATCCGCAAGAACGCCAAGTTCGCCTTCGGCGTGTCGCAGCTGCCGTACTATGCCGACGTGCCGGGTGCCCCGCAGAACACCATCATCGGCGGCGCCTCGCTGTGGGTGATGGGCGGCAAGAAGCCCGAGGAGTACAAGGGCGTGGCCAAGTTCTTCACCTACCTGTCGCGTCCGGAGATCCAGTCCGACTGGCACCAGGCCACCGGCTACCTGCCGGTCACCATGGCCGCCTACGAGCTGACCAAGAAGTCCGGCTACTATGAAAAGAACCCGGGCGCCGATGTCTCGGTGGAACAGATGGTAGTCAAGACCACCGACAAGTCGCGCGGCGTGCGCCTGGGCAACCTGGTGCAGATCCGTACCGTGGTCGACGAGGAGCTCGAAGCCGTCTGGGCGGGCAAGAAGCAGCCCAAGGAAGCCCTGGACACCGCGGTCAAGCGCGGCGACGAACTGCTCGAGCGCTTCCAGAAGACCGCGCGCGAGTAAGCCGGCCTGCCCTTGCCGCGAAGACGGGCGGGTTCGCATCCCGCCCGTTTTTTGTTGGCCTGGCACATTGGCCGGGGCGCTCCCGCAACGGCGCGTCCCTGCCAATGTGCCACTTCGTTGGCGCGCCCGCCTTGCGGATGCGCGCCGTAACCTGATTCGATGCCGCCTTGCGCGGCATTCGTTGGACGATTGGATTGCCCATGGAAAAACGGGTTGTCTTCCGGTCGCGATGGCTGCCTTACCTGCTGGTGTTCCCGCAGATTGTCATCACGCTAGTTTTCTTCTTCTGGCCTGCGGGTCAGGCCTTGTACCAGTCCGTGCTGCAGCAGGACGCGTTCGGCATCAACCTGGAGTTCGTCGGGCTGGAGAACTTCAGCACGCTGTGGAACGACCCGCTCTACCTGGAATCCTTCCGCATCACCGGCGTGTTCGCGGTGGGCGTGACCCTGGTCGGCCTGTCCTTCTCGCTGCTGCTGGCGTACTTCGCCGACCGCGTGCTGCGCGGCGCGATGGCCTACCGCATGCTGCTGATCTGGCCCTACGCGGTGGCGCCGGCGGTGGCGGGCGTGCTGTGGATGTTCCTGTTCAATCCGAGCCTGGGCGTGGTGTCCTACGCGCTGCGCGCGCTCGGCATCGACTGGAACTTCCTGCTCAACGGGCAGCAGGCGCTGGGCCTGGTGATCCTGGTGGCGGCATGGAAGCAGATCAGCTACAACTTCCTGTTCTTCCTGGCCGGCCTGCAGAGCATCCCGAAATCGCTGATCGAGGCGGCCGCCATCGACGGCGCAGGCCCGTGGCGCCGCTTCTGGTCGATCGTGTTCCCGCTGCTGTCGCCGACCACCTTCTTCCTGATGGTGATCAACGTCGTGTACGCGTTTTTCGACACGTTCGCCATCATCGACTCGGTGACGCACGGCGGGCCTTTCAACTCCACCAACACGCTGGTCTACAAGGTGTTCCACGACGGCTTCCGCGGCATGGACATCGGCGGCTCGGCGGCGCAATCGGTGGTGCTGATGGTGATCGTGGTCGCGCTCACGGTGGTGCAGTTCCGCTACGTGGAACGCAAGGTTCAATACTGATCAGGCGGGCGCAAACATGGTAGAACGACGACCCTTTCTGGATTTCCTCACACACCTGGTGCTGATCCTCGGCATCGTGGTGGTGGCGTTTCCGGTCTATGTGACTTTCGTGGCTTCGACGCTGACGGCGGAACAGGTGCTGGAAGCACCGATGACGCTGTTGCCCGGCAGCCATTTCTTCGAGAACTATCGCACCGTGCTGTTCAAGGGCGTGGGCGAGTCCGCTTCCCCGGTCTCGACCATGATGCTCAACAGCCTGGTCATGGCGCTCGGTATCTCGCTGGGCAAGATCGCGATCTCGATCATCTCGGCCTTCGCGGTGGTGTACTTCAAGTTCCCGCTGCGCAAGACCTTTTTCTGGATGATCTTCATCACGCTGATGCTGCCGGTGGAAGTGCGGATCCTGCCGACCTACAAGGTGGTGTCGGACCTGGGCATGCTGGACAGCTACTTCGGCCTGACCATCCCGATCATTGCCTCGGCGACCGCGACCTTCCTGTTCCGCCAGTTCTTCCTGACCATCCCGGACGAGCTGGCCGAGGCGGCGCGCATCGACGGCGCCGGGCCGCTGCGCTTCTTCAAGGACGTGGTGCTGCCGCTGTCCAAGACCAGCATCGCGGCACTGTTCGTGATCCAGTTCATCTACGGCTGGAACCAGTACCTGTGGCCGCTGCTGATCACCACGCAGAAGTCGATGACCCCGGTGGTGGTGGGTGTCACGCAGATGATCTCCCGCTCCGGCGATGCCGCGACCGACTGGAACCTGGTGATGGCCACCGTGATGCTGGCCATGATCCCGCCCGCGATCGTGGTGGTGCTGATGCAGAAGTGGTTCGTCAAGGGCCTGGTCGAAACCGAAAAATAAGCGGACGGGGCAGGGCGCGAAAACGCGCCCGCCACGCCTACTCAGCGCATAAGCAGCGAGAAAGAATAGCAATGGCAAAACTGTCGCTTCGCAACGTACAGAAAACCTACGCCGGCAATGTCAAGGTCGTGCACGGCATCGACATGGAAATCACCGACGGCGAGTTCATCGTCATCGTCGGCCCCTCGGGTTGCGGCAAATCCACGCTGCTGCGCATGGTGGCCGGGCTCGAAGCCATCAGCGGCGGCGAGGTCCATATCGGCGAGAAGGTCGTGAACGACCTCGAGCCGGCCGAGCGGGACATCGCCATGGTGTTCCAGAACTACGCGCTCTACCCGCATATGAGCGTCTACGACAACATGGCCTACGGCCTCAAGATCCGCGGCATGGCCAAGGCCGAGATCGAGCAGCGCGTGCGCCATGCCGCCGGCATCCTGGAGCTCGCCCCGCTGCTGGACCGCAAGCCGCGCCAGCTCTCGGGCGGCCAGCGCCAGCGCGTGGCCATGGGCCGCGCCATCGTGCGCGAGCCGGCGGTGTTCCTGTTCGATGAGCCCCTCTCGAACCTGGACGCCAAGCTGCGCGTGCAGATGCGCCTGGAGCTCAAGGAGCTGCACCGCCGCCTGCGCACCACCAGCATGTACGTGACGCACGACCAGGTCGAGGCCATGACGCTGGCCGACCGCATGATGGTGCTCAACGGCGGCCGCGTCGAGCAGATCGGCACGCCGCTCGAAGTCTATGCGCGCCCGGCCAGCACTTTCGTGGCGAGCTTTATCGGTTCGCCGCCGATGAACCTGGTGCCGGTGGCCCGCGTCAATGGCGGCCAGGGCGAGGCGCAGATGCGCGTGGAGCAGAAGGAGGGCGCCCAGGGGCAGCCCGCCACGCTCGGCCACCTGCCGATGGGCCTGCACTTGCCGCAGCGCGCGTTGCTGGGCCTGCGCCCGGAGCATATCGAGCCGTGCGCGGCGGCCGAGGCGATTGCCGAGATCGATGTGCGGCTGGTCGAAGCGCTGGGGGCGGACTCGTTCGCCTACGGCACGCTGGGCAGCCAGCCGGTGGTGGTGCGCCTGGACAGCAATATGCATGTGCGCGGCGGCGACCGCCTGCCGATCACGGCCTCGGCCGATCACCTGCATTTCTTCGACGCCGAGACCGGCAAGCGGATCGACGCCTGAGCGGACCAAACGGTAATCCACACCATGACGCAGACCACCTGGCCCTATCCGCGCCATATCGCCCATCGCGGCGCCGGCAAGCTGGCTCCCGAGAACACGCTGGCGGCCTTCCGCCACGGTGCCTCGTTCGGCTACCGCATGTTCGAGTTCGACGTGAAACTCTCCGGCGACGGCCGTGCCGTGCTGTTGCACGACGCCACGCTCGACCGCACCACCAGCGGCCGCGGCCGCGCCGATGCGCTCACGCTGGGCGAACTGGCTACGCTGGATGCCGGCAGCTGGCATAGCCCGGCGTATGCCGGCGAGCCGATTCCGACGCTGGCAGCGATCGCCCGCTATACCCGCGCCAACGGCCTGCACGTGAATATCGAGATCAAGCCGGTGCCGGGCGCGGAATGGCGCACCGGCGCCGCGGTGGCGCTGGACGCGCTGGCCCTGTGGGCCGGCAGCGAGGTGCCACCGCTGCTGYCGTCGTTCTCCGAGGAGGCGCTGGAGRCCGCCCGCAAGGCTGCCCCGGCGCTGCCGCGCGCGCTGCTGCTGGACAAGCTGCCGCCCGACTGGCTGGAGCGGCTGCGCCGGCTGGACTGCGTGGCGCTCGATTCGAACCACCGCGAGCTCACCGCCGAGGTGATTCAGGCAGCGCACGCGGCCGGTTTTCGCGTGGCCTGCTATACGGTCAACGATCCGGTGCGCRCCGCCGAGCTGCTCGGCTGGGGCCTCGACGCGCAACGATGCCCGATGGCGCTTGTTGTTAATCCGTTCCGTAATGCGAAAAGACCCCAGTGGCGGTTGGCAAACGTGCTATGCTTATGCGCAGTGAAGACTTAGGTCCTTCCCCGCACAACTTGCCCTTGCAGGGCGATCGCAGCGCCGAAAGAACCGGCACCCATCGTGGTGCCGTTTGCATAAGGTGCTCCGGTTGACCTGAAGAGTTGTTTGCAATCCGCTAACCGGTCAAGCCGTGTCGCGGAAGGTTGATGAACCCGCTTTACTCCGGCATACCCGGAGAATAGTGAGCGCCCCATGATGCAGCAGTATCAAAGCAATTCGTACCTCTTCGGCGGCAATGCCCCCTATGTGGAAGAGCTGTACGAGGCCTACCTCCAGAATCCCACTTCGGTTCCCGACAACTGGCGCGCGTATTTCGACGCGATGCAGAACGTGCCGGYCGTCGACGGCTCCAACGCCCGCGACATCGCCCACGCTCCCATCGTCGCCTCGTTCGCCGAGCGCGCCAAGCAGGGTCCAATCAAGACCATCGTCGCGTCCGCCGATTCGGACATGGGGCGCAAGCGTGTCGCTGCCACGCAACTGATCGCCGCCTACCGCAACATCGGTTCGCACTGGGCCGACCTCGATCCGCTCAAGCGCCAGGAGCGTCCGCCCCTGCCGGATCTCGACCCGGCTTTCTACGGCTTCTCCGAAAGCGATCTCGACATCGTCTTCAACGCCAGCAATACGTATTTCGGCAAGGAATCGATGAGCCTGCGCGAGCTGCTCAACAACCTGCGCGAAACGTACTGCAGCAGCATCGGCGCCGAGTTCATGTATATCAGCGACCAGGCGCAGAAGCGCTGGTGGCAGGAGCGCCTGGAAACCACGCGTTCCAAGCCGGTGTTCACGCTCGACAAGAAGAAGCACGTCCTGGACCGCCTGACCGCGGCCGAAGGCCTGGAGCGCTTCCTCCACACCAAATTCGTCGGCCAGAAGCGCTTTTCGCTCGAAGGCGGCGAATCCTTCATCGCCGCCATGGACGAGCTGATCCAGCGCGCGGGCAGCAAGGGCGTGCAGGAAATCGTGATCGGCATGGCCCACCGCGGCCGCCTGAACGTGCTGGTCAATACGCTGGGCAAGATGCCGGCGGACCTGTTCGCCGAATTCGAAGGCAAGCACGTCGACGACCTGCCGGCCGGCGACGTGAAGTACCACAAGGGCTTCTCCAGCGACGTCTCCACCGAAGGCGGCCCGGTCCACCTGTCGCTCGCCTTCAACCCGTCGCACCTGGAAATCGTCAACCCGGTCGTGGAAGGCTCGGTCAAGGCCCGCCAGGAACGCCGCGGCGAGCCCGCCGGCCACGCCGAAGTGCTGCCGGTGCAAGTGCACGGCGACGCGGCATTCGCCGGCCAGGGCGTGGTGATGGAAACGCTGAACCTGGCGCAGACCCGCGGCTACGGCACGGGCGGCACGATGCACATCGTGATCAACAACCAGATCGGCTTCACCACCTCCGACCCGCGCGACGCGCGTTCGACGCTGTACTGCACGGACGTGGTCAAGATGATCGAAGCGCCGGTGCTGCACGTCAACGGCGACGATCCCGAAGCCGTGGTGTTCGCCATGCAGCTCGCAGTGGACTTCCGCATGGAGTTCAAGCGCGACGTCGTGGTCGACATCATCTGCTTCCGCAAGCTGGGCCACAACGAGCAGGACACCCCGGCCGTCACCCAGCCGCTGATGTACAAGAAGATCAGCCAGCACCCGGGCACGCGCAAGCTGTACGCCGACAAGCTGGCAGCGCAGAACCTGGTCGGTGCCGACTTCGGTGACGAGCTGGTCAAGGAATACCGTGCCGCCATGGACGCGGGCAAGCACACGGTCGACCCCGTCCTGTCGAACTTCAAGAACAAGTTCGCCGTGGACTGGATGCCGTTCCTGAACCGCAAGTGGACCGACGCCGCCGACACCGCGGTGCCGGTGACCGAGCTCAAGCGCCTGGCCGAACGCATCACCACGATCCCCGAGCACTTCAAGCTGCACACCCTGGTCGAGAAGGTCGTCAAGGACCGCGCCAACATGGGCCGCGGCGACCAGTCGCTGGACTGGGGCATGGGCGAGCACCTGGCCTTCGCGTCGCTGGTGGCTTCGGGCTACCCGGTGCGTATCACCGGCCAGGACGCCGGCCGCGGCACCTTCACCCACCGCCACTCGGTCCTGCATGACCAGAACCGCGAGCGCTGGGATGCCGGCAGCTACGTGCCGCTGCAGAACGTGTCCGAGAACCAGGCTCCGTTCACGGTGATCGACTCGGTGCTGTCCGAAGAAGCCGTGCTCGGCTTCGAATACGGCTTCTCGACCGCCGAACCGAACGCGCTCGTGATCTGGGAAGCCCAGTTCGGCGACTTCGTCAACGGCGCCCAGGTCGTGATCGACCAGTTCATCTCGTCGGGCGAAGTGAAGTGGGGCCGTGCCTCGGGCCTGACCCTGATGCTGCCGCACGGCTACGAAGGCCAGGGTCCGGAACACAGCTCGGCGCGCATCGAGCGCTTCCTGCAGCTGTGCGCGGACCACAATATGCAAGTCTGCCAACCGACCACCCCGGCCCAGATCTTCCACCTGCTGCGCCGCCAGATGATCCGTCTGTTCCGCAAGCCGCTGGTGATCATGACGCCGAAGTCGCTGCTGCGTAACAAGGATGCGGTCTCGCCGCTGTCCGACCTGGCCAAGGGTCACTTCGAGACCGTCATTCCGGATCACGAAGAACTGAACGCCAGCAAGGTCAAGCGCATCGTCATGTGCTCGGGCAAGGTCTACTACGACCTGGTCAATGCGCGCAAGGAACGTGGCGCCGGCGATACGGCCATCATCCGCATGGAACAGCTCTATCCGTTCCCGCACAAGGCGGTGGCCGCCGAGCTGAAGAAGTATCCCAACGCCAACGAAATCGTGTGGTGCCAGGACGAGCCGCAGAACCAGGGCGCCTGGTTCTTCGTGCAGCACTACATCATGGAAAACATGACCGAAGGGCAGAAGCTCGGCTACGCCGGCCGTCCCGCCTCGGCATCGCCGGCAGTTGGCTACTACGCCAAGCACAACGAGCAGCAGAAGGCGCTGCTGGATGCGGCTTTCGCCAAGCTCAAGGGCTTTGTCCTGACCAAATGATCGTGGCCTGAATGGCGGTGCGCGCGCCGAGCGCGCACCGCTTTGTCTTTGCCGCATGCCCGAAGCACATACGAATACAAAAGGAAATACCAACCATGGCTATTGTTGACG